>JAIOII010000923.1 GCA_019912685.1 Kofleriaceae bacterium | reverse complement strand
TGGACGCCGGCGTCCATGCCCGCGTCCTCGCCCGTGTCCGCGTCGATCGAGGGCGCCGCGTCGACCTCGGGCGCCGCATCGACGTCGCTCGCCGCATCGACATCGGGCGCCGCGTCGCCGCCGATCGCGGCGTCGTCGCCGCCGACCGGCGCGTCGGTGAACGTCGGCCCGCCGTCGCCGCACGCCGCGAGGGCGGCGACCATGCACAGAACGCTGGTGCTACGCATCAACCGCGAGTCGTATCAGCTCGCGCACTCGCCGTCCATCGTCACCACCTCGAAGGACCGGGTCTCGCCCAGATCGACGAAGTCGTCCGCGGTCGCGTCGGCGTCGGCGAGCTTCTCCAGATCGGCGATCTGCGCCTTCAGCTTGTCGGCCGGCGCCTTCTGCCAGAAGTCGCGGCCGGTGCCGCCCTCGGCGACGTAGAAGTCGAGCAGGCGCTCGACGGTCGCCGCCGCGCGCCGCGCCGGCACCTTGCCGATGAGCCGCCCGAAATCGGCGCGGTCGGCGCCGATGCCGCCGCCCACGTAGACGAGGTACTGCGGCGCCGCCTTGCCGGCGATCTTGCGCATCCCGCCCTGGAAGCCGATGCCGGCGATGTAGTGCTGGCCACAGCCGTGCGGGCAGCCCGACACCTTCACGTCGAGGCCCTTCGCCGCCGCCACCAGATCCTGGCGGCGATCGAGCAGCGCCGTCAGCTGCGCGCCGAGGCCGCGCGACGCGGTCACGGCGAGCTTGCAGCTCGACGCGCCCGGGCAGCTGGTCACGTCGGACAGCGAGTTCGCGCCCGCGAGCGCGAGCCCGATCGCGGAGAGCTCCTTGTAGAGCGCGGGCAGCCGCGCGTCCGGGATGAAGCGCAGGACGAGGTTCTGCTCGTTGGTCGTGCGCAGCTCGCCCTCGCCGTACTGCTGGATGATCGGGATGAGCGCGCGGAGCTGCGGCGCGGTGATGTCGCCGAGGATGAGGCGGATCACGACCGACGAGAAGCCGGCCTGCTTCTGCGGGCGCACGCTGTCGGCGGCCCACGCGTCGTAGCCCTCCGGCTTCTCGCCCACCTGCGCCAGCGCGGCGCGCCGGCGCGGCGGCTCCGGCTGCGGCGGCAGCTCGAGCTTCACGCCGCCCTCCGCCTTGATCTTCAGGCGCTCGGCCTGGTACTCGGCGACGAACGCCTCGGGCCCGATCTTGTCGATCGCCCACTTGAGGCGCGCCTTGGCCTTGTTGTTGCGGTTGCCGATGCGGTGGAACACGCGGATGACCGCGTCGGCCGCCTCGAGCAGCTCGGCCACCGGCACGAACTCCTCGACGGTGAGCGCGCTGCGCCGCAAGGTCGACAGGCCGCCGCCGGCGAGCACCGCGAACCCGATCTCGTCACCGCGCTTGCGCGCGAGGAAGCCGAGGTCGTTGATGAACGCCTGCGAGCAGTCGGTGCCGCAGCAGCCGCCGAGCGACGGCTTGAGCTTGCGCGGCAACGTCGACGAGTACGGACCGCGCAGGAGGTAGCGCGCGAGCGCCTCGACGTACGGCGTCGGATCGAACGGCTCGTCCCTGGCGACGCCGGCGAACGGGCAGCACGTCCAGTTGCGCACCGAGTGGCCGCACGCCTCCTTGGTGGTGATGCCGGCGTCGGCGAGGAGCTGCAGCGCCTGCTCGACGTCGGCCGACGGCACGAAGTGGTACTGCACGTTCTGCCGCGTCGTGATGTGCCCCTTGCCGTGGCCGAACTTCTCGGCGACCTCGGCGAGCGCCTCGAGCTGCACCGGCGTGACGATGCCGCCGGGCAGCTTGGCGCGGAGCATGTTCACGCCGTCCTGGCGCTGGCCGTACACGCCGTTGAGCAGGCGGAACGAGCGCCAGTCGTCGGGGGACAGCTCGCCCTTCTCGAACGCCTCGAGCTTGGCGACGAACAGATCGACGTCCGCCTGACGGGCATAGCCCTGGCGGGAGGGTTGGAAGGTCTCGACCACGCTCATCGCAGCCTCCTGGCGGCATCCGTCATAACGGATATCTGTCTACCAGGATAGCGGAGGAGCTGTCAAACATAACGGACGTTCAGCCGCAACGGGCGGAAATGTGTGAGGGCCGCGAGTGCCGAAAACGAGAAAGGGCGGGCCGCTGGGCCCGCCCCTCGTCTCATCAGACGATCGCGATCAGCCGCCGCAGGGGTCGCCGGCGCACGGATCGGCCTCGCCGCCGCCGCACGGGTCGGCCTCGCCGCCGCACGGGTTGGGCTCGCCGCCGCACGGGTTGGCCTCGCCGCCGCACGGGTTGGCCGCCGGCTCGGTCGCCGGGGTCGACGTGTCCTTCTTCTTGCCGCAGCCGGTGGCAAACGCGGCGAGGCCGAGGGCGAGAACGACGATCTTCAGAGTACGCATCAGGGTCTCCTTCGCTATCGATCCGATTGGGTCAGGCGCGGGCCCATAGCCTACGCGCGTCGCGACGGACGGTAACGCAGCCTCGAATCGGGTCGCCACTTGTGGGCGGCGGAATCGTCATCGTCGAAAATCCGCCAATCGACTGCACTTGTCGCGAGTCCGATACGCGGTTTGATACGCTGCTCGACCGATGAGCGAGGGCCCTGGTGCGCCGACGGACGATCGCAAGACCATCCGCCGCGTCATCGTCGCGTCGAGCGTCGGCACGCTCTTCGAGTGGTACGACTTCTACCTCTACGGTGCGCTCGCCGTGTTCTTCGGCGGGCTCTTCTTCCCGTCCGGCAACGATCGCGCGGCCTTGCTCGCGAGCCTCGCGACCTTCGGCGCCGGCTTCGGCGTGCGCCCGCTCGGCGCGCTGGTCTTCGGTCGCATCGGCGACCTGATCGGCCGCAAGTACACCTTCCTCGTCACCATCGTGACGATGGGCCTGTCGACCGCGCTCATCGGATTCCTCCCCACATATGCGACGATCGGCATCGCGGCGCCGGTCCTGCTCGTCACGCTGCGCCTCGTGCAGGGGCTCGCGCTCGGCGGCGAGTACGGCGGTGCGGCGACCTACGTCGCCGAGCACGTGCCCGACGCGCAGCGCGGCTACTACACGAGCTTCATCCAGACGACGGCGACGCTCGGCTTCTTCCTCTCGCTCGCGGTGATCGGCGCGTGTCGCTACGGCCTCGGCGCCGAGACCTTCAAGGCCTGGGGCTGGCGCATCCCGTTCCTCGGCTCGTTCCTCCTGCTCGGCATCTCGCTCTACGTGCGCCTGAAGATGCAGGAGTCGCCGCTCTTCGCGCGCCTCAAGCGGGAGGGCAAGGTCTCGAAGAACCCGCTCAAGGAGAGCTTCACCAACCCGCGCAACCTGAAGTTCGTCTTGCTCGCGCTGTTCGGCGCGACGGCGGGGCAGGGCGTCGTCTGGTACACGGGCCAGTTCTACGCGCTCACCTTCCTGCAGAAGCCGCTCAACCTCGACTGGCAGCTCGCGTACACGCTGGTGGCGCTCGCGCTCGCGCTGGGCACGCCGTTCTTCATCGTGTTCGGGCGGCTGTCGGATCGCGTCGGCCGCAAGCGCATCATGATGAGCGGGCTCGCGCTCGCCGCGCTCACGTACGTGCCGATCTACATGGCGATCTCGCACCTCGCCAACCCCGACGGCGCGGCGAAGGTGACGTCCTTGCCGCTCGCCGACGCGGCCGGCATCGTGCTCCTCCTCTGGGTGCAGATGATCTACGTCTGCATGGTGTACGGCCCGATCGCCGCGTTCCTCGTCGAGCTGTTCCCGACCTCGATCCGCTACACGTCGATGTCCTTGCCCTATCACCTCGGCAACGGCTGGTTCGGCGGCTTCCTGCCGCTCATCGCCACGGCGGTGACGACGTCACAGTGGGCGCACGACCGGTTCGGCGACGGCGCGCGCTACACCGGCCTCATCTACCCGATCGCGGTGTGCGTCGTCTCGGTCGTCATCGGCGGCCTCTTCATCCGCGAGACCAAGGACCACCACATCGACACGCCGATCCACTGAGGCTCATCCGAGCCCGGCCTCGGCGAGCGCCCGCGCGAGCAGGTCGTCGATGCCGAGCTCGCGAGCCCAGTGTTCGAGGTAGGCGCGATCGAGCGTCGTGCTCTGGAGCCGGAGCACGCCGAGGATGTCGTCCCACTGCCGCTGCGCGATCTCGTTCCCCAGCCGGTACCACTCGAGCTTGTGCAGGATGATGTCTTCGGCGGTCGTCATCGGGAACGGGCGCGGAGGCCCGTCGCCGACCTGACGATCCGTCGCCCGCGCGAACGCCTGACGGTCGAACTCGCGCGTCTTCAGCACGAAGATGTCGACCTTCATCATCGACGCGAGGTGGATGAGGTTGAAGGATGAGCGGCGTCGGATGGCGTCGCGGATCGCGTCGGCGTCGATGTAGTAGTCGGCCCCGAGGCGCTCGACGAGGGGCTCCACATGCTCGCCACGGAGATCAGCGACCACATCGATGTCGAGGGTCGAACGGGCCACGCCCAGGGCCGAGCTCGCGACCGAGCCACCGACACGGTAGCCGATGCCCAGCGCCTCGAACGCGTCGGCGACTGGGTCGAGCGCGGCGCGCAGATCGTCCGGGCTCGGTACGAAGCTCATCGCCGCGCGGCCAGGTACGCGCGCACGCGATCGGCGAGCTCCTGTCCGTAGTGCAGCTCGGCCCAGCGGAGGAGCACGCCCTGATGATCGAGCTCGGGGTGGCGCTCCGCGATCGCGCGCCGTGAGGCGCGGATCACCGACGACGACAACCGCAACGCGAGCGCGGCGCGTCGCTCGGGCCCTGCCTTGCGCAGCAGCTCGAGCTGCACGGCGGCCGCTTCGGGTCGAGTGTCGGACACGCTCACGAGATCATCGTAGCAGCCGCCGCTGACCCGCGGCGAGCCGCGGGGCGCGGCCTACTCCTCGACCTTGAGGCCGCGGACGAGGTCGACGAGCGGGGCCAGCTCGGCGCGGGCCGCCTGGCGCAGGACGTCGGAGTGGTCGATCGTCGTCGAGAAGGCGGGGCCGACGGTGTAGTAGGTCTCGACGAAGAGCTCGCCGAGCACGCTCTGGCGCAGGATGCCGTCGCGGAACGAGCGCAGGAAGGAGACCTCGTTCGCCATCGGCGTGCCGTAGGCGGCGGTCGCGACGAAGCAGGCGTCGACCTCGCCGGTCGCGCGCTCGGGCGTGCGGAAGGTCGAGGTCACGAGCGGGCCGTAGTTCTTGCAGTCGTCGAACGCGCGCACGCCGACCCAGTACTCGGTCTCGGGCAGGAGGCCGGTGATCTCGAAGTCCTGCACCTGGCCGGGCTCGTCGGGATCGATCGCCGTCGCGATCGGCGAGCTGTCGGCGAAGTTCTCCTCGGTGATCGGCGTCACGGCGCGATACCGGATCTCGTAGCCGGTGACCGTGCCGGTCATGCCGTCGTCGCCCGGCGCGATGAAGCGGAAGAGCGCCGTGCGCTGCGAGACGTCGACCGACGCGAGCTCGGTCGGCGCGCCCGGGTCCGCCATGTCGAGCTCGGGGCGCGCGACGACGCGCACGCGGAAGGTGTCGGCGTCCTCGGTGTGCAGGAGGAGGCGCGCGCCGCCCGAGCCGGGCGTCGCGGTGTCGATCGTCGAGTCGGGCGGGTTCACGGCGCCGTCGAGGCCGTCGGGATCGCCGTAGCCGGCGTACCCCATGCCGAACGCCGTCGTCGCGTCGGTGCCGATCGTGAACGGTACGCTGTACACGACCGAGGGCTGCCCGCGGTACGGCTCGCCGTACTCGGCCCACGGGATGCCCGTCGGCTCGGGGAACGACGTCGGGTTGTAGGTCGAGTTGAAGTCGAACTCCTTCGCGACCTCCATCCACAGGACGTAGTTGCCGACGGGCAGATCCTCCGGGATGGGCCACGTCACCGAGAACGGCACGTCCGGTAGCGGCGTCGCGCCCGAGACCTGGTCGAGCGGGTTCATCGTGTCGAACATCGACACCGAGATGTCGTCGATGCCCTCGACGCGCGCGATGTCCTCGCGGGGCGGGTAGAGGCTGGTCTGGTTGGTGTCGAAGCGCCCCTTGTCGGTGAAGATCGCCGACGCGCACGAGCCGGTGTCCCACGCCGCCTCGTCGGGGCGGAGCGGGCGGCAGAAGTGCGTCTCCTGCGACGACTGCGAGAACGGGTGCGAGAGATTCGAGTCCTCGTTGTTCTGGAAGAGGAGCACCGGGTACGTCTCGCCGTGACGGTGCGCCCACACCGGGAAGGTCGTGATGCGCCGTCCGTACGGCCACATCGGACCGCTGTTGAAGTCGAAGCGGCCGGGGCGGTTGCCGATGCCGCGGCGGCCGACGGCGTCGGTGACGTACAGCGTCCCGACGAAGTTGCCGGCGGTGTCCTCGACCCAGACGACGATCTGCAGCTTGTCGGCCGGCTTGAACGTGGTCTCGACGACGCGGCACTCGTTCGCGGCGTCGGCTCGCGAGGCAGGGACGGTCGTGGCGGCGGCGAGCAGAGCTGCGGCGAGCAGGCGACGGCGCATGAACCTCGATTGTCGTCGATCTTCGCGGGACGGCAAGCGGGAACCGTCACCGCGACGTGGCGTCGCGGACGAGGGCCACGAGCGGCGCCAGCTGCGCGCGGGCGGCCTGGCGCAGCACGTCGGAGTGATCGATCGTCGTCGAGAACGCGGGTCCCAGGGTGTAATAGGACTCCACGAACAGCTCGCCCAGGACGCTCTGGCGCAGGACGCGGTCGCGGAAGCCGCGCAAGCTCGCGACTTCCGTGGCGAGCGACGAGCCGTAGGCGGCGGTCGCGACGAAGCACGCGTCGACCTCGCCGGCGGCGCGGTCGGGGGTGCGGAAGCTCACGGTCGCGATGGGGCCGACGATGCGGCAGTCGTCGAAGGCGCGCACCGCGACGTGGTAGGTCGTCTCCGGGAGGAGGCCGGTGAGGTCGAAGACCTGGACCTGGCCGGGCTCGTCGGGCTCGAGGGGCGTGACGATCGGCGGCGCGTCGGCGAAGGACGCCTCGGTGATCGGGCCGCTCGCGGAGAAGCGCAGCTCGTAGCCGCTCACGGTGCCGGCCTCGCCGTCCTCGCCGGGCGCCACGAAGGTCACCCGCGCGCGCTGACCGTCGACCTGCGCCACCTGGAGCTCCGAGGCCGCGCCGGGCGGCCCGAGATCCAGCTCGGGGCGCGCGACGACCTTCACGCGGAACATGTCGCCGCCGTCGGTGTGGAGCAGGAGGCGCGCGGCGCCGGAGCCAGGGCGCTCGGTGTCGATCGTCGCGTCGGGCGCGCGCACGGCGCCGTCGAGGCCGTCGGGATCGCCGTAGCCGACGTACGCCGACGACATCGCGGTCACCGGCGACGTGCCGATCGTGAACGGCACGTTGTAGAGGACCGACGGCTGGCCGCGGTACGGCTCGCCGAACTCGGCGAACGGGATGCCGAAGGGCGCGGGGTACGCGGTCGGGCTGTACGTCGCGTTGTGGTCGAACTCCTTCGCCACCTCGATCCAGAGCACGTAGTCGCCGGCGGGCAGGTCCGGCGGCATCGGCCACGTGACCGTCGACGGCACGTCGGCGGCGGGCGTCGCGCCGGTGACCATGTCGAGCGCGTTCATCGCCTCGAACATCTGCACGGCGACGTCGTCGATGTCGACGATGTACCCGATGTCCTCGCGCGGCGGGTAGAGGCTCGTCCGCGTCGCGTCGAGCTTGCCCTTGTCGGTGAAGGTCAGGTTGGTCGCGCAGGTGCCGGCGTCCCACTGCGGCTCGTCGCTGCGCATCGGCCGGCAGAAGTGCTCCTCGGTCGACGACTCGAGGAACGAGTGCGAGAGGTTGTCGTCGTCCTCGTCCTGGAACACGAGGAGCGGGTACGTGTCGCCGTGGCGGTGCGCCCACACCGGGAACGTCGTGATGCGGCGGCCGTACGGCCACATCGGCCCGCTGTTGAAGTCGAAGCGGCCGGGGCGGTTGCCGAGGCCGCGGCGGCCGACCGCGTCGGTGACGAAGAGCGTGTCGACGAAGTTGCCGGCGGCGTCCTCGAGCCAGACGACGAGCTGCAGCCGCTCGGCGGGCTTGAAGGTGGTCTGCACGACGCGGCACTCGCTCTGCGCATGCGCGTCGCCGGCCTGGAGAGCCACGAGCGCGGCGAGGGCGACGGCACGCATCGGCCTATTCCATCACAGGGCCTTGTTAACGTGGAAGGCATCTCATGGCACGCGCAGCCCGCTCCGCATCCGGCCCCGAGTACCTGGTGCTCGACATCGAGACGGTGCCCGACGGGCGCTGGCACCGGCCGGAGGTGCCGCTCGGGACCGAGCCGCCGTTCCCGCCGACCTGGGCACACCGCATCATCGTCGTGGGCTGCCTGTGGCTCGGCGCCGACTACCGTCTGCGCCGCATGGGGGTGATCGGGGAGACCGGTGGGCCGAGCGCGAGTGATCCAGGGCACGAACGTCACCTGCTCATCGAGCTGTCGCGCTTCGTCGGGCGCGCCAAGCCGGTGCTGGTCACGTTCAACGGGCGCTCGTTCGACCTGCCGGTGATCGCGCTCCGCTCGCTGTCGCACGGCGTGCCGCTCGCCTGGTACTACCAGGAGCGCGGCGTCCGCTATCGCTACTCCGAGGAGGGCCACATGGATCTCTGCGACTGGCTCGCCGATCACGGCGCAACGCGGTCGGGCAGCCTCGACGCGGTGGCGCGCCTGTTCGGCCTGCCGGGCAAGGTCGGCGTCGACGGCTCGCAGGTCGAGGGCCTGTTCAGGGCCGGGCAGCTCGCCCGCATCCAGTCGTACTGCCTCGCCGACGTGGTGCAGACGGCGTTCGTGCTCCTGCGCTTCCGGCTGCTCCAGGGCGTGCTCGCGCCGGCGGCGTATCAGGCCGCGGCCGAGGCGCTCTACGAGCAGGTCGCGGCCCACGCCCGCACGGCGGAGCTGTCGACCGCCATCGATCGTGCTCAATTGTTCGCGTGCGCGGACCCGTCCAAGGACCGTTCGGCCTGAAGCCGTTGCCGCTGGCGTGGTACGCGCGCGCGACCGCCGTCGTGGCGCGCGAGCTGCTTGGCTGCGCCCTCGTCCACGGCGAGAGGGCCGGCGTCATCGTCGAGACCGAGGCGTACCTCGGGCCGGAGGACCTCGCGTCGCACGCGCGCTTCGGGCGCACGGCGCGCAACGCGGTCATGTTCGACGCGCCGGGCGTGAGCTACGTGTACCTTTGTTACGGCGTGCACGAGATGTTCAACATCGTCGCCCGCGGCAAGGCGGTGGCCGGCGCCATCCTGGTGCGCGCGGTCGCGCCGCTCGCCGGCCTCCCCGACGACATGCGCGTCGCGCGC
>JAIOII010000922.1 GCA_019912685.1 Kofleriaceae bacterium | reverse complement strand
CGCGACGAGCAGGATCCCGCCCAGGGCGACCGCGCCGATCGCGCCGCCGTGCAGGTGAGCGCGCTTGTAGTAGGCCCAGCTCTTGTCGACGACCGCCTTCATCTTCGCGGCGTCGCCGCCGTACCTCGTGTCCTTCACCGCCTCGGCGCGCTCGGTCAGCCCGCGCTTGAGCGGCTCCTCGAACGCGCCGAAGGCGCCGCCGAACGCGAAGCCGAAGAGGATCGTGAGGAGCGCGAGCATCGTGCCCCAGCGGCCCGATCGCAGCCGCTCGTCGAACGCAGGCGACTGCGCAGGTTCTGCTGCGGACGCGGCGCGGCGCGCAGAAATGATCGGAATTCCTGGATCGATCGCCATGATGCCCCTGGTGCAGCAAGCGCCGTGCCGGCCGTGTTACCGTCGGGGACGGGGCCGTGCAGCTGTCGTTCCTGACGATCGTCTTGACCGCGAGCGCGCTGGCGCCCGCCGTCGCCTGCGGTGGCGGCGGCGACGGCGAGACCGCGACCGTCGGGCGCGTGATCGACGGCGACACGATCGAGCTCACCGATGGGCGGCGCGTGCGCTACCTGATGGTCGACACGCCCGAGTCGACGACCGAGACCGAGTGCTACGGCCCCGAGGCCAAGGACTTCAACGTCGCGCTCGTCGACGGCAAGACCGTCACGCTGACGTTCGACGTCGAGCGCGAGGACCAGTTCGACCGGCTGCTCGCGTACGTCTCCGTCGACGGCGTCGAGATCAACCCCGTGATCGTGGAGCGCGGCTACGGCTGCGTCCTGCACATCCCACCCAACGGCGACGACCGCGCCGCCGAGTTCGACGAGCTCGAGCTGCGCGCCCGCACCCTCGGCCGCGGCCTGTGGACCGCATGCGACCCCAGACCATGCTGAAGCGCACCTTCGCCACCTCCGTGCTCGGCGCGCTCGCCGCGCTCGCCGCCTCGCTCCTGGCCTCCGCGCCGGCGCACGCCATCCCCTACGAGGCGTTCATCGACATCGAGACCGAGGACGACCTCGACGATCTGCTCGCGTCGGGGCAGATCGAGCCCGACACCCACGAGGCGCTGCGCGTGCTCCTCGATCGCGGCGTCGACCTGAACACCGCGACGCGCGAGGAGCTCTACTCGCTCCCCAACCTCACGTACGCCGACGTCGACGCGATCCTCGACTACCGCAAGCTCAACGGCTTCGTCGCCGACCCGATCGACCTCGTCGCCGCCGGCGCGCTCACAGAGGAGAAGCTGCTCGCGATCTCGTCCTTCCTCATCGTCGGCCGCCGCGCGCCGTCGAAGTACGAGCCGCACGGCTTCGTGCGCGTGTTCACGCGCGGCACGCAGGCCGACCGCACCGTCCCGCCCGTCGGCCTGCGCGCGCGCGTGCGGGCCGGCAAGGAGCTCACCGCTGGCGTCGCCGCGACGCTCACCCGCCTGCGCGTCGGCGACGTCACGTGGGACCCGAACCGCGACGCCTTCCTCGCCGACGAGCGCGGCGTGCAGGCCCACGTCCCCAAGGCGTACATCCGCTACAAGCAGGACAAGCTCGACCTCATCGCCGGCACGTATCGCATCGGCTTCGGCGAGCGCCTCACCTTCGACACCGCGACCGACTACACGCCGAACGGCATCTACGTCGACGACCAGCTCTCGCGCGGCTACGACCTCTCGCGCGACTGCGTCGAGTCGACCGGCGAGCTCGCCGCGTCGCCATGCGGCGGCGACCTCCGCTACGAGTACGTCACGCCCGACTTCAGCTGGAGCGAGGGCCTGCGCGGCGTCGCCGCCGGCACCGAGCAGATCCCGCTCGGCCAGGGCCGCCTCCAGGCCTACGGCTGGGGCAGCTACCAGCACCGCAGCATCTACCAGTACGAGATCGCCAACCGCGCCGCCGGCGTGTGCGACGACCCGCGCGACGACGGCAACGCTGCCTGCGCCGCGCCCGACGTGTACGTGCGCCCGGGCGGCGACCCGCTCGCGCCGACGCCCGAGTACGCGTACCAGACGCTGCCCGAGATGTTCGCGGAGTCGCTCGTCGGCGGCAACCTCACCTACTTCGCCGCGCGCCGCGACTTCATCGGCGTCACCGCGTACGGCGCGACGACGCAGTGGCTCGCCGACACGCCCCAGGACGTCCGCCTCGACACCCAGGAGTGGTCGCGCTGGCCGATCGGCGGCCGCCACGGCGCGGTCGGCACCTCGCTCGGCGTCGGGCGCGGCATCTACGACGTCTTCGCCGAGGTCACGCACAGCTTCGACCGCATCCCCGCCGGCGACGGCCCGATCGACGGCGGCGGCGGCCCGGCGGCGATCCTGCGCGCCACGCGCAACCAGAAGTCGAACGAGCTCGAGCTCACGCTCCGCTACTACGACCCCGACTTCGTGAACCCGTACGCCGGCTCGATCGCCGCGCCCGACGAGATCGAGGGCCAGCGCGCCCGCGGCGAGCACGGCGCCCGCCTGCGCTACACCGGCAAGCACGGCGCCGTCCGCCTGCGCGTCGGCGCCGACGCCTGGCGCACGCTCGTGCCGATCATCGAGCAGGTCGCGCCGTCGGTCTTCGAGGACGACTTCGTCTACGTCGCGCGCGGCGACCTCTTCGTGCGCACCGACTTCGACGCCAGCGACCAGCTGCGCTGGGGCGTGTGGCTGCAGGCGACCGACAAGGGCCTCGATCAGGGCAAGCCGCGCGACGCGATGGGCCTCGAGATCGCCGAGTGCTACGAGGTCCTGTTCACCGACGGCGAGATCGGCGAGCCGATCACGTGCACGGGCCGCCGCTTCGTCACCACGCTGCGCGCCCGCCTCGCCCCGCAGCGCCGGCTCACGCTCTACGCGCAGGCGCGCCACGCGATCATGAGCGACAGCCGCGGCGACGATCTGCGGCAGGACCTCTCCGGGCTCGCGACCGTCCTGTGGAAGCCCGACGACCGCCTCCGCCTGCGCGGCCGCCTCGCCTACCTGAACGAGGACATCGCCGACGACGCCTACCTCGAGACATCGCTCGAGTCGTCGCTCGAGGTCGGCTACCGCATGCGCGCCAAGGATCAGCTCCGCGTGCGCGCCGACGCCAAGCTCTGGCTCGACGACCGCACGAGCACGTCCGTGCGCTCGCCGTCGCCCGAGCTCTGGCTCACCGCCGACTACGAAGCCCGCTTCTGATCCCGGCCGTCACGGCACGCGCAGGTAGCGCGGCGGCACGCGCTCGACGAGCCACACGCCGTTGGCGGTGACGAAGAACGAGAAGCCGTCGGCGTGCATGCCCGCCGCGTCGACGTGCAGCACGACCGGGCGACCGTGGCGCCCGCCGACCTGGCGCGCCGTGGCGACGGCGGCCGACAGGTGCACGTGATGGCGCGCGCGGCGGTCGAGCCCGGTCGCGAGGATCGACGCGAGGTGCTTCTCGGCGGTGCCGTGATAGAGGAGCGGCGGCGGCACGGCCGGCGCGTAGCCGAGGTCGACGTCGACCGAGTGCCCCTGGCTGGCGCGGAGGCGCGCGCCGTCGTCGGAGTAGGCGTAGCGGCGCTTGCCGTCGGCGGCGACGATGCGGTCGAGATCCGCGCGCGTGAGCACGGTGCCGCGCGCCGCCAGCCCGGCGAGGAGCGCGTCGACGTCGACCCAGCCCTGCGGATCCAGCGTGACGCCTGCCTCCTCGGGGTGGTGGCGCAGGACGTAGCTCAGCAACTTGCTGGTGGCGCGGTCGTCGACGCTCACGACTCGTGCGATTCTATCGGGGTCGCCATGCCGCTGCGCAACATCCTGCTCGCCACCGACTTCTCGGCGCCCGCCGACCTCGCGCTCTCGCGCGCGCTCGCCGTGGCCCGCCAGCAGAGCGCGCACCTGACGATCGTGTTCGTCGAGACGCCCGCCGAGGCGTCGGCGCCGATCACGCCCGAGGCCGAGGTCGCCGCGCTCGAGCTCTCGTCGCTCCAGCGCGAGCTCGCCGAGTACGAGGAGCGCGAGCTGGCGACCCGCGTCGACCGCGCGAAGGCCGCCGGCGTCGGCGCGAGCGGCGTGCGCAAGGTCGGCGAGCCGGAGGAGACCATCGCCGCGCTCGCCAGCGAGCTCGACGCCGGCCTCATCATCTGCGGCACGCACGGCCGCACCGGCGTCCGCCGCTTCTTCCTCGGCTCGGTCGCCGAGCGGCTCTCGCGCCTCGCCCACAAGAACGTGCTCGTCGCGCGCGGCGCCGCCGGGGACGGCCGCTTCCACAAGGTGCTCGTCGCGACCGACTTCGCGAAGGCCGCCGAGCACGCGCTCGAGAGCGCGCTGCGCGTCGCCGCGCCCGACGCCGACATCCACGTCGTCAACGCGTGGCAGTACCCGGTCGGCTCGTGGGGGCTGTCGGCGCTCGGCGATCGCACGGGTGCGCTCGGCACGCTGCGCGGCGCGATCACGCAGGCGGCCGCCGAGCAGGGCGCGAAGATCGAGGCGGCGCAGGCCGCCGCCGGGCGCCCCGTGACCTTCCGCCTGATCCACGGCTCACCGGCCGACGTCGTGACCGAGCTCGCCGCCGCCGAGGGCTTCGATCTCGTCGCGGTCGGCACCCACGGCCACCGCGGGCTGCGCCGCATCGTGCTCGGCTCGGTCGCCGAGGCGATCATCCGTCACGCGCCGTGCTCGGTGCTCATCTCTCACTCCGACTCGTCGATCGACTGACCGTCCCAGCTGTGGGACGCGGCGGTGATGTCCTCGCCGAAGAAGCGCAGCTCCTTGCGCTTCCACGCCGCGGTCCACTCGATCTCGCCCTTGGCGACCATGCCGAAGAAGCGATAGAGGCCGTGGTCGCGCGGCGGCTCGCCCATCGGGTGCTCGGGCCCGATCACCGGCAGCGCGAACTCCATCGACATGACGCCGGCGGAGACAGCGACCGCCGGCCGCTCGGGCGAGAGCGAGAGCACGAGATCGGCCATGCCCTGGTTGGTGCCGAGCATCTCGCAGCGGAACTTGCTCACGCCGCGCTCGGCGGCGGCGGCGACGAGGCGCTGGAAGAGGAGCGAGCCGAGCCCCTTGCCCTGGTACCGGTCGAGCACGGCGATCGCCGCCTCGGCGACGCCCGGCTCGCCGTCGAGCTGGATGAACCGCGCCACGCCGAGGCCCTCGCTGCCGTCACCGTTCGTGGCCCCGAGCGCGAAGTGGCGGACGCCGTCGACCTCGGTGAGGTAGCGCAGCTCGGCGGGCGTGAGGTCGTGCTTGGCGGCGAAGAACCGGCGATAGCGGCTCTCCGCGGAGAGCTCGAGGAACCCGCGGTGCAGGAGCTCCTTGTCGTCGGGCCGGATGGTCCTCACGATGACGGCGGTGCCGTCACGCAGCGTCACGCGCTCCGCGTAGTCGGCATCGAAGAACATGCCCCCGAGTCTACCGTCAGTCGGCGGCGGCGCCGGCGCCGATGCCGACGGAGAGGGTCAGCCCGAACGCGAAATACGCCTCGTCGGCGGTCTGCGAGGCCGACTCGACGTGCGGCATGGTGCCACCCGACGCCATGAACGCGACCCGCGCGCCGTGGAACCACGAGTCGCGGCCGCGCAGGAGCTCGGCGGCGATGCCGACGTGCGCCGCCGGGAACACGCCGCGCGCCGTCGCCGACACCACCGGCCTGGCCGGCTCGTCGGGCTCGGGGCAGTCCTGGGCCCACTGCATGCGGTCGTCGGTGCAGTAGGTGCCCTCGGCGGTGAGGCGCTGGAGGTTGAAGCCGCCGAACACGTGCGGCTCGATCCAGCGGTTCGGGAAGACGCGCACGTCGCCGGCGAGCTCGCCGCCGAGGCGCGTCGCCTCGTACGACGCGCCGTGCGCCTCGTGCTCGGCGTGCGAGCCGTACAGGAAGCCGCCGATCGACGCGGCGCCGCCGGCGAGCGCGCGGCGGTAGCCGATCACCGGCTCGATCGGGCGGTCGCCCTCCTGCCCGAACGCGCGCACGCCGAGCACGAGCCCGGGCACGCCGACGAGCTCGTCGGCCTGCGCGGCCGCCGACAGCTGCTCGATGCTGTTGCCGTCGGGCGACTCGACGACCGACGAGCTCAGGTAGTGACCGGGCAGGAGGCCGGCCTGGACCTCGACGCCGTCGCGCGGCATCGGGCGCGCCGTGAAGCCGGTGGTCGCCGGCGTCGGGCCCATCGAGGTGCACGCGGCGGCCAGGGCGGCCGCCGCGACGGGGACGGACAGAGGGAAGAGCTGGAGCGGGTGACGCATGCCCCCCAGGACACGTGGCCGGACCACGCCGGGAACTGCGCACCCGTTCAGGGTGATCAGCTCACGGCGGATCGAGCGAGAGCGCCGCGATCTTGTTCTCTTCCTTGGCGGCGTCGTCCGCGCCGGGGAGCGGCTTCTTCTGCTCGGTGATGTTCGGCCAGGTCGAGGCGCCGTCGATCGCCGCGGCGATGTTGGCGGGCAGGGCGCCCTTGTCGATGTCGCCCGCGCTCTTGGCGCCGGAGACGACGGCGTTGATGTCCTTGTACGCGGCCCACTTCGCAGGGAGCTCGCTCTCCTCGAAGATCGCGGTCGTCGGGCACTCGGGCTCGCACGCTCCGCAGTCGATGCACTCGTCGGGATTGATCGCGAGCGAGTTCTTACCTTCGTAGAAGCAGTCGACAGGACAGACCGCGACGCAGTCGGTGTACTTGCACTTCACGCAGGGGTCGGCGACGACGTAGGCCATGGAAGCTGGCTCCTCGGGGCGCGCGAAGGCGCCACACCCCGTTCATAGCGGGAACCGGCCGCCAGTTCCAGATCCGCGGCCGCGTACTATGGTCGCAGCCATGTCGTCCCGACTCGCCCTCACCCTCGCCGTCTCGTTCGCCGCGCTCGGCGCCTGCCAGAGCGGCGGCGCCAGGCCCTCCGGCGGCGGCGCCGCCATGCGCCGCGACCTCGACAAGATCTGCAACGCCAAGCAGCGGTCGGGCGCCGACCAGGACTCGTCGGGCCAGGGCACGTACATGATGGCGCAGTGGCTGAACGCCAACGTGACCTCGGAGGAGGGCCGCGCCTTCCTCGTCGACTTCGCCCGGCTCGGGCAGGACAAGGCGGCGCGGCGCAAGATGCTCGAGGACGCCGCCGCGAAGCACGGCCTCTCGAGCTGCCCGCTCGTCGACGACTGGCGCTGACCGCCGCGGGCGCGCGTCAGTCCGCGCGCTCCTCGATCGGCACCGGCACGAGCTTGTAGTGGCGCTCGAGCAGCTCGTGCAGCCCGTAGATCACGGGCGTCATGACGATCGCGGCGAAGAGCTTCACCGCGTACGACGTGATGATGATGTTGAGGAGCACGCTGCCGGGCAGGTGGGGGAAGGCGATGGTGACGACGAGGATGGTGTCGACGAGCTGCGACACGAACGTCGAGCCGGTGGCGCGCAGCCAGAGGAAGCGGTCGCCGGTCGCCCGCTTGATGAAGAAGAAGACGCCGATGTCGAGGAACTGGGCGGCGAGGTAGGCGATCATCGACGCGATCTGGATGCGCGTCGCGCTGGTGAACACGTTCTCGAACGCCGCCGGCGTGATCGCCGTCTTCTCCGAGAACGGCACCGCGGCGGCGAGGTGGATGATGCCGAACGCGAGCGCGGTCATGAAGAAGCCGAGCATCGTGATCTGGCGCGCGGCCTTGCGGCCGTAGAACTCGTTGACGATGTCGGTGAGCACGAAGGTCAGCGGGAACGAGAGCTGCCCGACGGAGATGAGGCGCTCGTCGCCGAAGAGCGTGATCGACGTGAGCTTGCCGCCGATCAGGTTCCCGATGAGCAGGCACGTGAGGAACGTCCCGACCAGGTAGAGGAACAGCCGCAGCCGGGCGTCGATCCGCATGAGCCGGCCGCGACAATGCCACGGTTCGCCTGATCAGTTCGCCTGGGCAACGGCGGCGGGTGGCGCCCAGGCGC
>JAIOII010000921.1 GCA_019912685.1 Kofleriaceae bacterium | reverse complement strand
CGTGGGGAGCGCCGACGGGGACCGCCACGCCGGTCGGCGGCGACGTCGTGCAGATGAAGAGGAACGAGCGGATCGCCGATGGCTCGACGACCTCGGACGCCGGCGCTCCCCACGAGATCGCGTCGAGAGGCGTCGCCGGCGGCGGCGGGCCGCTTCCCCACGCCGAGGCGATCCAGCGCTCGTTCGGTCGACACGACGTCAGCCACGTGCGCGCCCATGTCGGCGGCGAGGCGGCCGTCGCGGCCAGAGCGATCGGCGCACGCGCCTACGCGATGGGAAGCGACGTCGCCTTCGCCAGCGCGCCCGATCTGCACACCGCCGCCCACGAGGCGGCGCACACCGTGCAACAGCGCGGCGGTGTCCAGCTCGCGGGTGGGGTCGGACGAGAGGGCGACGCCTACGAACGGAACGCCGACGCCGTCGCCGATCGCGTCGTCGCCGGTGCCTCGGCGGAGGACCTCCTCGACGGCTTCTCGGGGCCGGCGACGGCCGCGCTGCAGAAGGCGGCCGGCGACAAGACCGACAGCGACGCGACGGCGGACGCCGCCGGTGATGGCGACGCCGGGAACGCCGCGTGGGCGCGCGGCGAGCGCGCCAAGGTGCGCGACGCGCGCGCCGCGATCCATCGCCAGCAGCAGCTCCTGTTCGCCGACGCGATGATCACCTCGAGCTCGCTGCAAGCCGCCCGAGCGGTGTTCAGGGTCTACGACGATCGCGAGAAGAGCGCGCGGGCGCACTTCGAACAGCGCATCGGTGACGAGCTGGCCAAGGCCGCTCACAAGCGCGCCGTCCGCGACATGCTGATCAATACCGTCCTCGGCATGGTCCCCTACACCCGGCTCATCACCGGCATCGCGCTGGCGACGGGCGCGGTCAAGTCGATCTCCGGTGCGCTCGCCGTCGCGCGGACCGTCAACGCCGGCATCGAGCTGAAGGGCCAGCTCGACACGGCGACGGGAGTGGCCGAGAAGGTCGATCTGGTGGCGAGCTTCGCCGACGTCAAGGCGACGACGGCCGTCGGCGCCGCCCCGAAGGGAGAGATCGACTGGGAGGTGCTCGTCGACGGCGCGCTCGCCGCGTTCGAGGACTACCTCGCCGCGACCCACAAGCTCGACGCGCTGGACGCCGCGTGTGACGACGTGATCGATCAGCTCACCGAGGTCTCCGAAGGAAGCAGCTCGGCGGGACCTGGCTCGGCGCTCGCCGTCAGCGCGACCAAGCTCGCCGGCATCGACGACCTCGCGACCCGGAAGGCGGGCCCGGCCGCCCTCGACTTCATGCACGCCGTCGTGACCAAGCTGGGGCCGCTGACCCAGCGCGAGATCGAGCGCAAGCTGGCGATCCGCTGGCTGGCGGCCCTGCCCGAGGCTGACCTCGGCGCGGTCGACGACTGCAAGGACTACCTCGACTCGCTGGGTGTCATCGGCGAGCGCTCGCAGAGGGGGCTCGACGTCGATCCGCAGGAGAGCGTGACCGATCACGAGGCCAAGATCATCAAGTGGCGGGCACAGACCAAGGTCTTCGGCGACAAGGCGATCGGTCGGCGCGCGAGCTGGCTCGGCGGGCGGCGCATCGGCGACGAGGTCGTCGGCACGATCCGGTATCGAGGGCGCGAGTATCGCGCCAGCGGCCCGGCCGAGCCGCAGGACCGCAAGTGCCACGAGCTGGGGACGTACCTGCCGACCGAGCGCGGCGGCTCGGTCGTCATCGACGGCGCCGACCTCGACGAGGGCCTGGTGACCACGACGAGCAACTGGGAGGAGACGCCCAGGAACGACGACGCCCTCCACGGCGCCCTCTACTTCAGCGTGCTCCCCACCGAGGACACGCGGCCCGGCGCCAACGGCTTCGACTCCGACGGCCCCGAGCTCAGCGCCGGCTGAGCGCGGCCGAGCGGGCGTCCGAGCCGCGTCGCCCGGGGGGCCGCGACGAGTCGCCGATGCCGGTGCGCGCGACGTGCCGTCGATGGTCTCGGGCGGTACCGGTTCACGCGGCGCTTCGAGCGCAGTGTCTCCGACGAGCTCGGGCGAGCGTAAGCACGGTGCGTTACCACAGCGCATCGGCAGGCCGCGGTTCCCGAACCGATGCGCTTGCAGACGACGGTGCCGATGGCGGAGCCGATTCCGGGCGCGCAGGTTCCAGCGCCCGGATCCGCCGACGACCCGCGCCGGTGGCCGTGACGACACGTCACGACGGCGACGCCGCACGTGGGCCCCGAGGCGATGCTCGAACGAATCGCACGCGAGCTGATCCCTCATCGTGCTCGGTACCGCGTTCCGATCTCTGCGATCCCAGGGGCTCCGGACTGCTCGGGGATCAGGTGGCGTTCCAGACCCGGATCTCGTGAAGTAGATGGCTTTCTGAAGACGTCTCTGCTTGACGATGTGGCAACTCGAACTAATATCGTCGTAAATCATGGCGACGAAATCGCGGCAGGGGGACCTCTTCCTCGATCGAGGGAAGGG
>JAIOII010000920.1 GCA_019912685.1 Kofleriaceae bacterium | reverse complement strand
CCGGCGCGCTCGTGCGCGCGACGCCGACGCACGGTCACCTGCTGCGCCCCGTGCTCGGCACCGACGTCGCCGAGACCGATCTCGACGGCACGTTCCGCCTCGAGCTCGGCGAGGCGCACTACGTGGTCGAGGCGTTCCACGACCGCTACGGCGCGACCGAGTCGCCGCCGACGGTGCGCCTCGTCGCGGGAGACTCGGTCGTCACCGATCTCACGATGGTGGCCGGCTGCGTGATCAGCGGCCGCGTCGTGCGCGCCGACGGCAACGAGCCGGGCGACGGCGCGATCGAGCGCGCGTGGTCGTCCGACGGCGCCGGTGGCTACTACCCCAACGGCTCGTTCGAGGACGACGGGACGTTTCGCTGGTCGACGACGGAGGAGGGCGACATCGTCCTGCGCGCGTGGCCGTGGAAGTCGCCGCACTCGAGCTCGCGCACGTTCGCGTGCCGCGACGGCGCGCGCCACGACGACGTCGTCTTCACGATCCCGCCCACGGGCGCCGACCTCGGCGGCACGATCCTCACCGCCGGCGGCAGTCCGGCGGCGCGCGCGTACATCGACATCGCCGGCATGTCCGACGGCACGATGAACCAGCAGGAGCGCGCCGACGACCAGGGCCGCTGGGAGGTCTTCGCGTTGCCGCCCGGCACGTACCAGATCACCGCGTACGTCGCCGGCGAGGGCGCCGCCTCCGCGATCGTCACGTCACCGGGCACCGGCCACACGCTGCGCCTCTCGGGCCGCGGCACGCTCGTCGGCCGCGCGACCGGGATCGTCGACGGCTCGTTCGCGCTCACCGTGCAGTCGTGCGAGACCGCGCACGCGACGCTCGTGCCGCAAGCGAAGCACATGGTCACCGTGCAGAACGGCAGCTACCGCATCGACGGCCTGCCGGCCTGCGCGATGCGCGGCGAGGTCGGCACGCGCGTGCGCCGCCGCCCCTTCACCGCGACGATCACCGCCGGCGGCGTCACCACGCTCGATCTCGACCTCTCGCCGCCCGAGCCGAAGACCGTGACCGGAACGATCCGCGACGACGCCGGCAGCCCGGTGGCCGGCGCCCACATCACGGTCCTCACCAGCGACCTCGACGACGCTTCCACCGCGACCTCCGACGCGAGCGGCCGCTTCACGATCACCGCGCACGGCGGCGACGTCCTCATCGTCGGTCACCCCCGCGGCACCGCCGAGCTGCGCATCCCCGACGACGCCCCGCCCACGCAGCACGCCGACATCACGCTCACGCCCGGCGACTGGTGATCGCGCCGCTCCCGAGGCCCGACGCCTTCTTCCCGAGGCCCGAGGCCTGATGATTCAACACATCTCGACCGCCGCTGCCGGCGCTGCCACCGAGGAGAGGGCCGTGGTCAGGCGGAACGCCGCTTCGTCGAACGGCCCTTCGGAGCACCGCGTCCCCCGCGACGTCCTCCACGATGCCAGCGCCGCGCGCAGCCGCGCCTCGAAGGTGGTCGCCGGAGCACCGGCGCTGTCGGCCATGGCGCGGCTGGTCTCGCCTGCGCCGAAGCCCATGCCGCGCATCGCGAGCGTGACCTCGCGGTCCAGCTCGAGCTCGCGATCCAGCTCGACCGCAGCGTCCGGCTCGGCG
>JAIOII010000919.1 GCA_019912685.1 Kofleriaceae bacterium | reverse complement strand
CCGCCGCTGCGCATCGTCGTCGCCGACGACGGCGGCGTCACCGGCAAGGTCGCGCTCCCCGACGGCAAGCCGCCCGCGCTCTTCACGATCGAGGTCGGCGAGGGCCACCCCATCCCCGTGGCGAGCAAGGACGGCAGCTTCCGCGCCGACGCGGCCGCCGGCAAGCTCGTGGTGCGCGTCGCCGGCCCCGGCTTCGTGCCGAAGCGCGTCGAGACCACCGTCGAGCCCGGCACGGTCGCCGACCTCGGCACGATCTCCGTCGAGGCGGGCCGCTCGGTCAGCGGCCGCGTGCTCGACGCGAGCGGCGCGCCGGTGCCCGGCGCCAAGGTCGCTGCCGGCATGATCCTCTCCGGCGGCGGCACCGAGCTCCACATCCCCGACGAGAGCGTCATGGCGCGCGACACCGAGACCGACGACAACGGCCGCTACGTCCTCAGCGGCTTCGGCCCGCACAACATCACCGTCGTCGCCGGCAAGGAAGGCGCCGGCCGCGCGCGCTCCGTCACCGTGCCGCGCGGCGGTGACAGCGCCATCGTCGATCTCGTCCTGCAGGCGGTCGGCGGCGCCGACGGCAAGGCCGTGAGCGGCGGCCAGCCGATCGCCGACACCGTCGTCATCGCCAACCCGATCGGCGCGGTCGGCTCGAACTTCTTCGTGGTCACCGGCCCCGATGGCAGCTTCGCGTTCGACGCCCTCACGCCCGGCGAGTACTTCATCTATCCGATGGTGGGTGGTGGCGGCAACCGGCCGAAGGACATGGCGATGCATCTCCTCACGATCGACGCGGGCACGCGCGCGACGATCACGCTCGACGCGACGCCGGGACCGGGCAAGCTCACGGTCGCGGTCGACCACGACAAGGGTGCGCCGGTCGTCCTCGCCCAGGTCATGGTGCTCCAGGCGCAGGTCGACGCGCCGAACCTCGAGACCTTGCGGGACGGCACCTTCGTGCCGCCGGAGCTGCGCAAGGGTGGGAGCCTGATGATGCACTCCCGTCAGGCGATGGGCGCACCGACGGAGGTCGAGGGCATGCGGCCCGGGAAGTACACGGTCTGCACCGTCCCGCTCCCGGTCGGCGACGACCCGTCGATGGCCCGCTTCCTCATGGACGCCGCCAACCTCCTGCCGATGAAGTGCGCCCCGGTGACCGTCGGCGATGCGCCATCCCAGGTGAAGCTCGTCGTGCCCTACGCCTGGACGCAGCCGGCGGGAAAAAAATAGCGGCGTCGTGTCAACCGACCGTCCGGATCGCGGCTCCGGCGGTCATGCGCATCTTCCAGTCGCTCTTCGTCGCGTCGCTGTCCCTGGGGCTCACCGGCGCTTCCCCCGCCTGGGCCTGTGAGGAGGAGAACCAGTGGGAGGAGGCGTGGGCCGACGAGGCCGACGAGGCCGACGAGGCCGACGACTGGGCCGAGCAGGCCGAGGAAGCGATGCGCCAGGCCATGGACGAACGGCGGCGCGCGATGGAGGAGCACCGCGAGGCGATGGAAGCGCAGCGCGAGGCGATGGAAGAGGCGCGCGAGGCCATGCAGGAGGCGATGGAGGAGGCGCGCGAGGCCGAGCTGGAGGCGCGCGAGGCCGAGGAGGAGCACTTCGACGGCTTCGGCCGCGGCATCGAGGCGATGGTCGAGGCGATCATCGCGCGGGAGCTCGCCGAGATCGAAGCCGAGGTCTCGCGGTACGGCCTCGACCTCGAGCTGGACCTCGACCTCGACATCGACGTCGAGTAACGGCGCGTCGCGCGGCGAAAGCTCGACACGTCGACACCCGGCGCGCCGCGAACCTGTCGAATTTGCTGGACGCCGTCCCCGGCGTGCGCCTTGCTTTCTCGACCGTCGATGTCCCGTCTCGTGCCCCTCGCCGTGGTCGCCCTCACGCTCGCGGCGTGCGACCAGCAGCTGACCGAGGGGTACGACCTCGTCGGCACGTGGGCGCAGGTCGACGTCGCCGCCGGCGAGCCCGGCCAGCAGTGGACGTTCCACGACGACCTCACCTACGACAAGCTCGGCGGCGAGACCGAGTCCGGCATCTTCTTCGTCGAGGGCACGCGCCTGACGATCCAGGACGACCCCTCGTCGATCGGCCCCGACCACCTCGCGTTCGATTACGTCTCCACCGATTCCCACTGGCTCGAGCACGCCGCGTTCGCGACCGGCCCCGTCGCCGGCCGCGTCGGCACCTGGCACGGCGTGTTCGAGAACCTCGGCGAGCCGCTCACCGTCGACTACACGATCACGCTGCGCGCCGACCGCACCGTCCACGAGACCCGCCGCATCACCGGCCCCGGCCGCGACGAGCTCTACGAGGGCGACGGCACCTGGGCCGACTCGCCGACCGGCTCGAGCTTCACGATCACGATCATGCTCGTCGGTCCGGCCGGCACCCTCACCGAGACGTACTCGGCCTGGCGTCTCGGCGACGCGATCGGCGGCCCGCTCTACGAGCGCGTCGCCTTCTGATCGTCAGATGGGCTCGACGTAGCCCTTGGCCCACGCCGGCGGCTTGTCGAGCCGGGTGCCGCTCCACTTCCGCTTCGCGACCACCGTGTCGTGCTTCTTGTCATGGACCAGCTCGACGAAGTTCTCGGCGCCCTCGCCGGCAGGCTTCGTCGACAGATCCATCGCCCAGCCAAAGCGAAGGGCGGCCTCCTTGCCCTTCGTCGCCACGTGCACCCAGTGCCCGAGCGTCGCATCGACTTCCCACGTGGCGACGTCCATCGTCATGGCGTCGTGCGTGGCCGTCAGCTTGCCGCGGATCATGTCATCCGCGCGCTCGGTCACGAGCAGCGTGAGCGTCACGCCGTTCCACTCGAGCGGGTTCACCAGATCCGTGTCTTCGGGGTCCTGCCACAGCTCGGCCCCGGCCACGGCCGCATCGGCGGTCGGCTCGGCGGCATCCGTGATCGCCGGCGCATCGAGGTCCAGCGCGGCGTCCGTCGCGGCCGGCGCGGCGTCGCCCGCCACCGGCGCTGGCGATGACTCCTGCCTGGTCTCGGACTTGCCGCACGCGGCGGCG
>JAIOII010000918.1 GCA_019912685.1 Kofleriaceae bacterium | reverse complement strand
CCCTGGCGCCAGCTCGGCTGGCCGCCGACGCGGCGCGGCCCACCGGGACCGCATGCGGCGGCAGCGACGGCGACGAGCGCGACGAGCGCCAGCGCGGCGCGGCGGGACATCCTGCTCACATTAACACGCCGACTACTTCGATGCCGGCGCGGTCTCCGCGCGCCGGGGCGAGAGCGTCGCCGGCGCCTTGTCGGGGGTCGCGGGCAGCTTGTCGAGCACGGCCGGAAGCGTCGGCGGCGGACCCGGCGTCGTCGCCGGCGGCGGCGTCACGCTGCCCGTCGCGTCCGCGAAGGTCAAGGTCAGCATCCGGTCGAGCGAATGCCAGTCGCTGAAACGGATCCGGTTCCACGATGCCGCCGCCGGCTTCCCGTCCTTGCCGTAGTCGGCGCGCACCACGTTGAACTTCCACACGTCGCCCGGCTGCGGCGGGATGCGCACGGCCATCGCGCCGTCGTTGCCCTTCACCGCGGCGAGCGGGATCGCGATCTCCGCGTCCCAGCCCTGATCGTCGTCGCCGGGCTGGTTGAGCGTGCCGCGCACGTTGACCGCTGACGTCATGCCCGCCGAGTACGCGAGGTCGCTCTGCGGCCGCACCGTCGGGAACCACGCGTCGAAGTGGACGTTCTGCGGGCTCACCTGCAGCTCGACGTAGCCCTTGCCGTTGCCGTCGGCATCGATGAACGCCTCGATCACGTCGGCCTTCCAGATCGTGTCGTCGGTCTTCGTGTACTCGCTCCGCACGTCGTCGTCGTCCGCCGACACGAACAGGTAGAGGTGCTGGTCGTCCCAGGTGATCTTCGCCGACGTCGGGCCGCGCGGCTCGGGGCCGCCCTCCGCGGTCTGGAACGCCGCGGTCGCGGCCGCGGTCGCCCACGCCGCGTCGTCGGCCTTGCCGTCGATCGTGATCGGCCCGGTCGCCTTCTTCGCGATCAGCTGGCCGGGGAGCGGCGCCGCCTTGGAGACGTCGATCGTGAACGTCGCGACGGTGAGCGCCCGCTCCTTCACCTCGCCGCCGCTCACGTCCATGCGGTCGGTGATCTTGTGGCCGCCCTTCTTGTAGATACCGACGACGAGCCTGGCCGTCGGCGAGCGCCAGTCCTTGCGCAGGATGAAGGTCTGCGGATCGCGGATGATCTGGCCCGCCGTCCACTTGTCGGAGGTGTGGCCCTTCCGCATGTCGGTGAGGTCGACGTTGGCGAAGTTGTTGTCGTCACCGACGAGGTGCGAGAACACCTTCCAGTTCTTCCCCGGCGGCACGTTGACCTGCCAGTAGTGCGTGATCACGATCTTGTCGCCGGGCGCGACCTGCGCGCGCTCGACCGTGTTGCCGAGGTACGTGACCTTGCCGTCGAACACCGCGCCGATCGGGTTGCCGAGGTCGGCGGGCGGCGCGGTGAGCAGGTTCTCGGCGACCAGCGCCGGATCGACCGGCGGCGCCGGCGGCGCCTTGTCGACGCACGCGGCGCACACGATGGCCGTGGCGAGGAGGAAAGCCTTCCACATGGCCCGGTTTGTACCACGCCCGATACAGACCATCGGGCGCAGGGCTCAGAAGCGGAAGAGCGTCGCGCCGCCGCCGCGCGCGGCGTCGGGCGAGGGCCCGTCGGACAGCGGCCGCATGAGCGGCTGATCTGACGTGTCGTCCTGCGCGAGCACGATGAGCACGTAGAGCCCGACCGCGGCGACGACCCAGAACACGGGGCTCTTGTAGAAGGGCTTGCTCTTCTTGACGTTCGGATCGGCGCCGCCGTTCGGCGGCGGGGGAGCACCCGCGCCGC
>JAIOII010000917.1 GCA_019912685.1 Kofleriaceae bacterium | reverse complement strand
GGCGTCGGCGGTGGCGGCGTCGTGCCGCCCGTCGTCGGGGGCGGCGTGGCGCCGGGCTGCGCGACGCTGGTCGATGCGGCGAAGAGCGCGCACACGAGGACCGCGTAGGAAACGCGCGCACGCGCGCGCGAGGGGATCGATGGAGTGGGCATGACCTGAGCTCCCAGCCGCTCGACTCGAAGAGCGATTCTCCGAATCGTATGGGGCAGTTGTAACACTGCGGCCGGGGCCGATCAAACGCACCCGGGCGCGCGGTCACGCCCGGGTGGCGGCCATCACGCAGGTCGTGAACGCGGCTTCACAGAGATCACGCGCCAGAGCGCCTCCAGGACGTCCCGGACGCCCTCCCCCGTCGCCGCCGACATGGTCAGGAGCTCGATGCCGCGCCCGGCGAACGCCGCCTTCAGCTCGTCGACGGTGCCGTGCTGCGTGCCGGCGTCGAGCTTGTTCAGGACGACCACCTGCGGGGTGGTCGCCAGCTCCGGCGCGTAGCGCGCGAGCTCGCCGGTGATCACGTCGAAGTCGGCGAGGGGCGAGCGCTCCGGCCCGGTCGTGAACGTGTCCTCGACGATGTGGAGGAGCGCGCGGCAGCGCTCGACGTGGCGCAGGAACTGGTGGCCGAGGCCGGCGCCCTCGGCGGCGCCCGCGATGAGCCCGGGGATGTCGGCGATGACGAACGACCGTTCGTCCGAAAGCCGGACAACGCCGAGGTTGGGCACGAGCGTCGTGAACGGGTAGTCCGCGATCTTCGGCTTCGCGCGCGACACGCTCGCGATGAACGTTGACTTGCCGACGTTGGGGTACCCGAGCAGGCCGACGTCGGCGAGGAGCTTGAGCTCGAGGCGCAGCGTGCGCTGCTCGCCGGGCGTGCCGGGCTCGGCGGTGCGCGGCGCCTGGTTCCACGGCGTCTTGAAGTGAATGTTGCCCTTGCCGCCCTTGCCGCCCTGCGCGACGACGGCGCGCGCGCCGTCGGTGTCGAGGTCGGCGACGACGTCGCCGGACTCCTCGTCGGTGACGATGGTCCCGACCGGGACGCGCAGGACGAGGTCATCGCCGGCGGCGCCGTACTGATCCTTGGCGCGCCCGTTCTCGCCGCGCGGCGCCTTGTAGTGGCGCTGGTAGCGGAAGTCGAGGAGCGTGCCGAGCTGCGTGTCGGCGACGAGGATGACGCTGCCGCCGTCGCCGCCGTCGCCGCCCGAGGGCCCGCCGCGCGGCACGTTGTCCTCGCGCCGCATGGCCGCCGAGCCATCGCCGCCGTCACCTGCCTTCACGTGTATGGTTGCCTCGTCGATGAACTGCATGGCGGCGGCCCGGTTCGGGGCTGACAGTTATGGCTGACACCCTCGCCGGGTCAAGGGCCGCGAGGGTCTGGCTGTCGACGGTGGGCCGCCCGGTCGGTCGCCGCGCGGGACCCACGTGGGCCGGCGTCGCCATCGTGGCGGGGGTGGTGATGGGCGGCAACGGCCTCTCGCCGGCGGACGCCGTCGCGATCGCCTCCTCCTCGGCG
>JAIOII010000916.1 GCA_019912685.1 Kofleriaceae bacterium | reverse complement strand
CCCGCACGTCGTGCACATGCCGCCGGCCGATCGCGCGCCGGCGAGCATCTCCTCGGCCGGCACGAGACGACGCGCGTCGCGCTCGCGGTGGTGTCCACGGGCCTCGTGTGCCCGACGTGCCGCACCGAGTACCAGGGCAAGAGCTTCTGCGAGCGCGACGCGCGTCGTCTCGTGCCGGCCGAGGAGATGCTCGCCGGCGCGCGATCGGCCGGCGGCATGTGCACGACGTGCGGGCGCGCCTTCGAGCCGGGGCTGCGCCGCTGTCCGCACGACGGCGGCGAGATCATCCCGGCCGTCTTGTTCCAGGCGACGCGGCGCCGGAGAGAGATGGCGCCGACGGGCGTGCTGGCGAAGGTGTGCCCGGTGTGTCGCGAGCGGAGTGATCTGGCGGCGCGGTTCTGCGGGAGAGATGGCCAGGAGCTCGTGGTGATCAACTGAGGGAGAGGAGAGGGGAGAGAGGAGAGAGAGGGGAGAGAGGGGAGAGGGGAGACGTAGAAGGGTAAGGGTGAGGGTAAGGGTAAGGGTAAGGGTAAGGGTAAGGCGTGATGACGGGCACGGGCGGTGGGGCGTGCCGGCGGGGTATGATGGGAGACCTATGAAGCTCGCTTCGGTTGTGATCGTCCTGGCCATGGCGGGGACCGCGTCGGCGGATGTCTTCTCGATCCGCGCGGAGGCGCACGGCGGCGGCGCGGGTGGAATGGGGATCGCCGGCGAGCGCAAGGACGCGGCGTTCCAGAACACCGCGCGTGGCGGGGCCTACGGCGCGCTCGTCGGCGCGGAGGTGCTGTTCCTCGACGCCTGGGTCCAGCACCACCAGTACAACGACGGCGAGCTCCTCGGCACGTGGACGCAGTTCATGGCCGGCCTCGACCTCGAGTTCCCGGTCGGCGGCGGTGACCCCATCCCGGGCGCCAAGGACGGCGCCAGGACCAAGGCCAAGGGCTACGTCGAGCTCGGCCTCGGGGTCGGCTTCGGCGTCGGCACCGATCGCCAGGTCGATCCGCCGCTCGACAACTCCGAGGTGAACGACAAGGGCTTCCTCGTCGAGGGGCGCCTCGGCGCGGGCGCGAACCTCGGCAGCGCGCTGTCGCTCGGGGTGTCGCTGCCGGTGACCGCCGGCTACTACTTCATGAGCGACGCCGGCACCGCGAACAACACCGGCACGCACTACCAGGCGATCGAGGCCGCGCTGCTCGTCAACCTGCGGCTGAAGATCAAGGTGAAGTAGGGCTACGGGCCGTCGTCGTAGATCGTGATGATGTCGTAGCCGCGCGCGTTCGCGCGCGCGCTGTACACGAGGGCGAGGCCCTGCTCGCCGCCGGTGCAGCGGATGCCGACGACGCCGCCCTTCGCGAGCTGCGCGTTGATGCGCTGGCGGAGGGTCTCGTAGGCGGGACGGAGCTCCTCGGGGAAGTCCGCGGGCAGCTCCTCGAACGGCAGGCCGAGGAGCCGGTTGTACTCCCAGTGCGGCGCCTCGACGCGGCAGCCGCCGGTGCCGACGGTGCGCTGCGCGAGCCGCTTGTAGAAGTTGCCGACGTTGCGGCGCTCGCGCTCGGGCGGGTAGGGCGTGCCGTCGTCCTTCTCGAGGTTCGCGATCTCGGCGTCGGTGAGATCGTCGATGCGGCCCAGGAGGTCGTAGCGGCGGAGCAGGATCTCGAACGCGCCGACCTCGGCGAAGTCGAACAGCTCGGTGAACGCGTCCTTGCTCGTCAGCACCGCCGCCTCGAAGTCGTGGACGACCTGCTCGGGCAAGGTCGCCGGGCGCGGCGCGCGTGACGGCGCCGTGGGACCGCACGCGCCCGCGACCAGCACGAGCGCGGCGGCCGCGAGGCTACGCCGCATGGGCCCAGGCCTCGCCGTAGTCCACGACGGCGGAGCCGCACGGGATGCCGAGCGCCTCGAAGCCGGGCACGAGCACCTCGCGCACGCACGAGGAGTAGATCACGCGCTCCTCGGCCGGCGTCATGAGGCCGTGCCCGCGCACCTTCTCGGTGACCTCGCCGACGGGGCGCTCGCGCTCGACGACGTTGGCCACGCCGCGCAACGCGATCGGCACCATCGCGGCCGCCGCGTCGATCACGCCCTGGCCGCCGCGCTCGATGCCGTAGCGCAGATACGACCAGCCCAGGCGCGCGTGCATCACCTCGTCGGAGTAGATCGACGTGAGGACGGCGTGCGCGACCGGGTCGGTCGTGAGATCGCGCGTCGCGGTGAGCACGGTCGTCGCGTACGTCTCCGAGACGCACGAGACGAGCATCGTGTTGGCGAGCGCCTGGTGGAGCTTGGGGCGCTCGGGATCGTCGGGCAGGCTCGACATGCCGGGCGGCGGCATGACGCGCTTGCCGCCGTAGATCTCGATCATGCGCAGGCACAGCTCGGCGTGGCGGACCTCGTCGATGCCGGCGCGCATGCAGAGCGACAGGACATCGGCGGGAGCGCCGGCGGCGACCAGGTCGATCGCGAGCACGGCGAACGTCGACACCGCGAGGTACTCGGCGGCGGAGCGGCGCGTCCACGTCTCCGCCAGGCGCGAGCGCTCGGCCGGTGACAGCTCGGCGACCGTCGACTGCTCCCACGGGATGGGAACCTGTCGCCGGCGCATGAGGCGCTGGTGCTCGGCCTCGAGCGGCGTGCCCGAGAGCCACCACTCGCTGACCGGTTCGAAGAGGTCTTCCTTGACCTCGTCCGTCGCTTTCACGGGGGCAGCCGTGGTCAGGACAGGATGAAGCCGCGGCCCATGTCGCCCTCGTCGCTGACGCCGCGCGGGCGGTCGCCGCAGGGGTCGGCGCACGGATCGCCCGCGCACGGATCGGCGGCGCAGGGATCGGCCACGGTCGTGTCTGGCGTCTCGGCGGTGTTGCCGCTGTCGCCGGCGGCCTCCGTCGTCGCCGGCGTCGTCGGCTCGGCCGTCTTCTTCTGGCCGCCGCACGCGGCGGTGCCGAGCATCGCGCCCGCGAACACGACGGTCTTCCAGATGGTCTTGGTTGCCCCGTTCATCGCCCTGAACGTATCACAACTGCCGCGCGGCCTCACTTGGCCATGAGGCCGCGCATGCGGCGAACCAGCTCGGCGATGATGACCTGCGACATCTCGGGCCGCTCGCTCAGAAGGCCCTTGAAATCGGCGCCCGGGAGTGTCAGCGCGCGCGTCCGCTCGACGGCGCGCACCGTCGCCGAGCGCGGCGCCGCGTCGAACACCGCCATCTCGCCGATGCACGCGCCCGGGCCGAGCTCGGACAGGACCCGCTCGGGGCGGTCGCCGGCGCCGCCGGTGAACACCTTCACCTTGCCCTTCACGAGCAGGAACACGGCGTCGCCGGCGTCGCCCTCGCGGCACAGGTCGGCGCCGGGCTGGAAGTGCTTCTCGACGACGACCGCGGCCAGATCCTCGAGGTGATCGGGCGCGAGCTCCGCGAACATCGGCACCTGGCGCAGGAGCACGAGCTTCTCGATCTCGGTCAGCGTCTCGACCCGCGCGTTGGCGTCGAGGGTCGCGAACACGCCGGCGTTGCCGACGCCCTTCACCGTCTGCGCCAGCGCGACCGGGTCGGCGGCCGGGTACTCGCCCGACGGCGTGCCCGAGACCGCGCGCACTGCCGTCGAGCGGACGCGCGGCTCCTTGTCGGCGAGCGCC
>JAIOII010000915.1 GCA_019912685.1 Kofleriaceae bacterium | reverse complement strand
CTCGGTCCGTCGACCCTGCTCGTAGGCCTCGCGCATGAGCGCGGCCTCGATGTACTCGCGATCCTCGAATGGAAGCGCGCGGATCTGCTCGAGCAGGTCATCTCGACGCGCCGGTGTCGCCATCTCGTGAGCGTACCCACGCCAAGGTGCCGCGGCAACGACCGGATGAGGGGGTGGCCACGGGACCGACCAGGGTGTCTAGGTTGCGCCGTTGCTCAGGCGACCGAGTTTCAGACGGTGCATTGCTACCGGTGCCGCTGCGATCGTGCGCGCTTGATGATGTTGGGGCGGAGCGCCGGCGGGCGATCCTTCGGTTGGTTTCTTGAGCACCACGGTGAACGAGTGGCTCGACTCCACTACCTCGGCTTCGTGGAGATGTTCTGGGATGGCTATCGAGTCGAGTTGGTCGGGCAGGGAACGTGGGAGTTGCTTGCCCGTCACGAAGCGTGGACGGGGCCGCGCGTCACCTACAGAAACGCTGCTACCGGCGATGTCGCCCCGCATGCGTTCCCTGGCGCGAACCTGCCGTCCCACGCGGAGCCCGAGGTCACGATGCGCGGCCTCTACGTCGACCTTCGACCGAGCCTGAGCCAGTGGCATTGTTACTGGTTCAAACGCTGGTCGCGGCGAAGATCGCCCCGCCCCTAACCTCGCGCGGATCATGACGATCGCGGACGCCAACAACGCGAAACGCCCCTCTCTTCCGAGAGGGGCGCTGGCGGAGCGGACGGGACTTGAACCCTCCCGTCGGAACCTGACAAACCCAAGCGCGACGCGACCTTGCAGTCATGTCGCCAGGTTCCGACGGCGGGTTCTCCCGCCCATTCCGGCTCCTTCGGGGTTGCTCCCGGAGGTTGTGGCAACGCCGTGGCAACGTCTTCGACAAACACGGTGGCGAACCTGACCTTACTTGTCGGCGCGATCGATCCGGTCCCGACCGGAACCGGCATCGACCAGTGGTCGCTTCCCGCCTTCCCATCGCCGCAATAGAGGAAGTGCTCACTTGCTCGGCAGCTTGTAGGTCTCGAGGTTCCTGATGTTGCGCTCGATCGCCCCCTCGCCGGCGTAGTGAGAGAACGTGCCCTTCTTGCTCATCTTCAGGTTCTCGCGCTGCTGCGCCAGCTCGGCGGCGTGCGCCTTCCTGAAGAGGGGGACCAGATCCTTGTGACGGGCGGCGTAGGCGCGGGAGACTAGGTCCGCGGTGGCGCGGTTGCCGCCGCGCGCGCAGTTGACGATGGTCTGGATCAGCGGCTCGGCGCCACGATCGAGGAGCGCCTGTACCAGCTTCGGGGACGCGGCTTCGTGCAGGTAGGTGAGCCCGGCCGCGTTGATCGGCGCGCCTGCCTCGAGCAGGGCATCCGCGGCGGCGAAGAACCCGACCGAGACCGCGAACTCGAGTGGGATCGCAGGCCCCGCGATCGGGCGATCGAGCGGCACCTGCCGCGCGAGCTGGCGGATGGATGCGGCGTCGTCGCGCTTGATCGCGGCGGTCAGAGCGCGCAGCGCGAGCTTGGGGTCGCCGCTCTTGCGCAGCGCCTTCAGGTCGGAGACCGCGCCCTGGTAGAACGCGACCAGCTTTTTGCCCAGCTCGCGGCCGAGGCCGGCCTCGACGAGCCCCTCGACGTGCTCGAGGAATACGCTGTCCGCCCCGGGCTTCTCGGTGAGCGTCAGCGCGGCGAAGGCGCCGCGCAGATCATCGGCGATTCGCGCGACTGACTCGCCGTGCGTGGGCTTGGTCCACGCGGGCGGCGGCCCCTCGCTCCACGCGAAGACCGCGCCGCGCGAGGCGCCGGGCCCGACGAAGACGTAGATGCGCTCCACATGCTCGAAGCCGCCGATCGGGAGCGCGAGCAGCTTCTTGCCCGGCGTCTGCTCGAGCTCGTGGTCGATCCAGCCCTGGAGATCGAGGACGCCATCGCTGCGGTGGTAGTAGAGTTCGGTCCACGAGAGCGCCTCGACGTGGTCGTCCCCGAAACGCACCGAGAGGTCATAGTCGAGCGAGCCGCCCGCGGTGGTGCGCCACAGCGCGACCAGCGCCTCGGGCAGCGGGCCCGCGCACTGCGCTGCGATCTGCTCGATTGCCGCGTCCGACATCGGCGGCTGCGCGTCGAAGATCACGCGGTCCGCGAAGATGGCGACGCCGTGCTCGCGCAGGGTGGCCAGCTCTCGATCGGTGAACGCAAGCTTCCCTCTCACCCGCGCAGCATCTGCCCATTCATCGCAACCGACCAATGGATTGAAGCTTCGCCAAGAGGGACGACGCTTGGTCCACGCGTTCAAGCCCGCGCGCAATGGTGGTGGCTCCTGGAGGACCACTCCCACGGTTACCGACGTAGCCGCCGAGATGCGCGATCCAACGGATGGCCTTGACGATTGTTAGGCCTTCCGCCGTTATGCGTTCCCGACGCGAATCCTCGCTCTTGAGGAGTACGATCGCCTCGATTTCCGTCGAGGAGAACTCGGCGCTTGCGGGCGCGTGTGGAGTCTCGCGATAAAGATGCCTGAGGCGCTCTGCTCGACTTGCCACGGCAGCGAGGATCGTAGCCCACTTGATCACCGCGCTCGGCGATCGCAGTTGGGTCGCCTCGACGTTGCAGAGACCCGACTTCCAGGTCCGGTGAAAATCCTCGATGCGCCAACGCCGCGCGTAACGCCGAATCGCTTCGCAGGCATCGGCAGCTGACTTGACGTCGACGTTCGTGATCAAGGTCCAGTCGATCTTCGAGCCTCGATGGCCGCGTTCGCGTGCCCATATCACCGTGAGCTCGACGACCTTGCGTTCGCAGTAGTAGCGATCTCGCAATACGAGGGGAACACGCGCGGCGCGTACGTCGAGAACGGCCTGTCTCGATGGGTGCCGGGCGGTCTCAGGTATCTCCACCTTCACGCGAGCCACTGGCGGCTGTTGTGCGAGAACAGATCGCAGGCGAAGACGTTGATGGCGCCCTTGGACCTTTCGGGTAGCGTTCGACCGAAGCGTGAATTCATGACCAGAGCGGAGCAGCGTCTGGATCATCAGAGTCGTTTCAGCTTCGCGATCAGCGATGAAATGGAGCCGGGCGTTGGGAGCCTCCGTCGCAAACCGGCCGGCCACCCTCTCAACAGCTTCCCTCCAGCGATAGCTCTCCCGCTCCTTGGCAGGGCGGTACTTCTTCGATTTGCCGATCCGCACGTCGACGGGGCGACGCCACCAGATCTGGTCGGCAACGCCCAGCGGCGTTCCATGCTCGTTCACGGCGAGTGCATTCATCACCTTTAGGCCGAGGCCGCCTTCGGCCCAGGTGCCAGTCCGTCCGAAGCCCTTCATGCCGAGTCGGTCGGTAATCCCCACGCTGGCGCCGTCGAGCAGGACAAAGACTCGCTTCTGGGCTCGACACGAGTGCGCGGTAGCGCGAAACAGCGATTCGCTGAGCGCTTCCGCGGAAACGTTGTCGTGCTCAAGAAGATCGTAGGCGGCCTGTCGTTCCGCAGCGACGCGGAAGACCTCGGTCACCAAGCCGGCTGGTGCGAGCGCAGCTCGCCGAGCCATCGAGACCAACCGTCGCGTGCGGCGCACGTCTCCCAGTTGCGCGTTGCCGAACGTTTCCTCGGCCCAGGCTTGAGCGGTCATGCCGGGCGGAACCGCCCGAACTTCCCCGAAATTCCAGCGCCGGTTCCGAAATTGCGATCAATGGGCAGGCGCAGCATACCCGGACGGGGCCGCCCGGCCCGGGCTGAGCAGGCGCTCGCCGGCGGCGGGCGCTAGTACGTCCGCGGTCAGCTCATGGCCGCATTCTGAAGAAAGCGGCCATCTACCGGGGACAGCCGACACCAGCGCGCGTTGCGCCGGCGACCTACAGATCGGCAGCGGCGAGAACGATCGCGAGTGCCTCCTCGTCGAGGAAGAGCTCGTCCACGAGCGGACAGTCGAGGAGCGCCTCGTAGACCCGACGACCTCGGGCCTGGCCATCGAGGACGCGCCCCAGCGCCTCCTCGACCACCGCGGCGACCGAGCCGACCTCGGCGCCGCGCGCCAGCTCGAGGGACCTGTCCGCGACGAGCTTCGCCACGAGGGCCGCGACCGGATCGGCACGCGGTGCGTAGCGCGCGGCGCGCTCGGCGAGCCAGGCGGCGAACGAGGCGGCGACCGGCCGGGGCTCGCTCTCGAAGTGGGCGTCGACCTCGACCACCGCGCCGCGCCGCTGCGGTTCGATGCGCCCTGCCACCTCGGCACGTTCGACCGGTGGCCGCGGCTCGATGGCGCGCATCGCGCAGATGCTAGCGCTCGCGCTCCATATCGCGCGTGCCCTCGACGAAGGGGTGGTTCCGAGCTTCACCGCGGTGGCGGCTCAGCTCGGCGTGAGCAAGCAGAAGATCTCCGCGCTGATGCGGCTCACGTTCCTGGCCCCCGACATCCAGGAGGAGGCGCTGTCGCTAACGACGATTAAGGGGGAGGCCATCACCGAGCGCGAGGTCTTCGAGCAGGTCGTGTGTCACCTCGCGTGGTCCGAACAACGCGCGGCGTGGCGCGAGCTCTGCAGCGTTCGGAATGTCGCGGTCCACAGTCCTTCCGCCGAGTTCTCCCATGCCCGACGAACAGAGGCGAGGTAGGATTCCCGTCGACGGATGCGGAGTTCGAGTCTCACGCTTGGCTGCATGCTGACCGCGGCGGCGGTTGTCGGTTGCAAGCGCCCCGAGCCCGGCGCCTCAGCGCCGCCGAGCGAGTCGACGCGTTCCGACGCGGCGACGGCCGCGCGGCCAAGAATCGAGATTCGCGAAGGGAAGCCGATCGACCTGGGAATCCGTCTCGGCCTCCGCGACTTCGCGGAAGCCGGGGATGGCGGATTCGTCGCGCTCGATCAGACGGGTGCAGGCGATCTCATCGTGCGACGAGTGGCCCCCGACCTGCGGACCGCGTGGGAGGTTACGATCGTGGGCGAACGCCGTCGCATCGTTTCCATCGGCCGGTCGGCCGTGGTCGTGGCAGGGGCATCCGTGTGGGTCGCGTTTACGTTCGAGGGCGCGATCTCCTACTCGGGCCGACGAGCAGTCGCCGTCGACGAGATGTACGACTCGAGTCCCGACCTGCTCTTCTTGCGGTTGGATCTCGCATCGGGAAAGCTCGTCGCTGAAAAGCAGTACGGCGAGCTTGCCTCGCTGGGCGGGGTTCGATTGGGAACGGACGGCAATGTTGTCTACGCTGCCGTTGCATACACGGATCCGATCGACGGCAAGCCCGGTTGGGGCCCGCCTGCTGTGCCGAGGCGATCTGGGTATCGATTCGTTCGACTACAGGACGACGGCAGCACACGTTGGATCGTCGATACGTCGGCGAACAAGTCAGGCGTTTACGACGCGATCCGTGCTTCGTCCTGCTGCGTATTGGTTGGCGGCGGCTATGGGACCGCTTATACGAGTGCCTGCGCCCTCTATTCGTGGAGCAGTGTAATATCGGCAACGACAAGCATTGACACCTGCGGCAGCGTTGGATATGCGGCCGGGGACTATCTCTACCGTTCTGTTGATCTGAGTTTGAACTTCGTCCCCGATGGGGGGAGTTCCACGGGCTTCAAGGGCTACAAATGGTCGACGTTGTTTCAGGTGAACAACGATCCCAACCTCAATAGCAGCAAAGATGGCTGTTTCATCATGCTGTGGCAGTAGGGGCATCGAAAGGAGCGACTTATGAAGCACAGTCTGTGCGTTGCGCTCGGCATTATCACCGTTCATTCGATGGGCTGCCGGTCTGAGAGCGATGGGCCATCGCCCGTCACCGGAGATGGAACGCGCGTAAGCTATCTAGTATCGGCGGAGGCGGATGGTCTCACCTTCCTGTTGGGACGGGAAGGCATTGATGAGCTTTTGCCAGTAATTCGTGACGGTGGAAAGGTCGAGGAGAAGTGGACTCTTATTCGTGTTCACCCCTCCGCGGCGGACCCCTCTGCTGCTCGAGGAGACCTTGACCTCGCCCAAGCTGCAGTCGACGTCTCGCATGAGTTCAAGGCAGACGACCCCTACCTCGAAGGCTTGAACTCAACGTGGTTTCGAATCAACTTCACGACTCAGCCGGGACTGACGATCGGTCGCATGACGTTTGATCGCACTGGAGGACCCGACAGCCGAGTGGACATTCAAGTCGAGTTCGAAGGGGAGAATGACGTATACAAGCCCGGGACGCCCACATATACAAAGTTCGCGATCGTGGCGGGCTTTCCTCTCGTTCCCTCGGAGCGACCTCAGTGAGGTGTTTCCGTCCGGCGAGGTGGCTGTCGGTCGCCTGCGTCGCAGCGCTGTGCCTCTTGGCCAGAAGTGGTCACTCTGCTGAACACTTCGGAACGCTGAGTCGCTTCTCCTCCGGATACATCTCCATCCTCTATCACGGACAGTACTTTTCAGAGGGATACTCCGGCGCAATGTTTTCGGGGCCAGCCAATAACAACAACTCCCAATATGCCGCGACATGGACGCGGATTGGCGCTCGAGACGCCGCCCAACGCGCGCAGGTTGTTGAGAGTGTAGGGGTGCGCGTCGTGGACGGCACCACCAGTCAGTGCTTCAATGCCGTCATCAACTTGGCACGTTACCGCAAGGCCGCGGTCGCATCGCCGGGTGCTTTGTGTTCGACTTACTCGGGGACGTATGTTGGTGCAGCTGGAGTCTCGTACGATACGTGTTTGGGAGGCAATGTCGACCGACTGTATCGTTCGCATGACTTGGCGCTCAGCTACGCGGCAGAATCATCGTCTACAGGGCTGAAGGCGTATGGTAGTAGCATCTACATGTATCGACTATCGTATCCATACGAAGAGGTTGAACAGCTCAACGAGGGCTGCCACGTCATAAACTGGACGTCCACCCCACCAATATGCTGTTCGTTGTGAGCCAATGATCCGATGCTGGGCTGTAGTGCTGGCTCTCACCGCCGCGTGCGTCGCGGAGTCGCCGGAGGCGCGCGCTCAGGGTCAAGTCCCAAAGTTTGTGTGAACGCCTGAAGGGAGAACGACGTGGTTGGGTGGTGGTGTCGCGCGGACGCGACGTGGTTGATCGCGCCGCCGGGGGCGGCCGCGCGATGCGGTCCTCGCTCGAGGCAGGAGCCTCGT
>JAIOII010000093.1 GCA_019912685.1 Kofleriaceae bacterium | reverse complement strand
CGGCCGGAGCAGCCCGGCGAGGAACCCGAGGAAGCCGCCGCCGCGAGCGGCGGACGCCGGCGCACGGCGCGCCGCTTCCTGGAGCAGCATCGCCGTGATGGCCGGCGACGGCTCGGCGACCGCCATCGAGACCGGCAGGTCCGCCTCGCGAAGCAGCTCGCGGGTGGAGCGCAACCCATCGAGGGCCGACCTGTCCTGTGGATGACTGGCCAGGTGCGTCTCCAGGCGGGCACGCTCGGCGTCATCGAGCTCTCCATAGAGAGCGCCGATGAGCAGCGCGTCGATGTCCTGGCGATCGGCCATGTCCTTGGTCCTTATACTACGTCGGTCGTTCGAAACCACCGAACGGGACCCAGGTGCGGACGGACGAACCTCCAGAACCTCGGGGGCTTACCAGCCGGTGGCGTGAGCCTCGTGACGAATTGATGCCTACGAGGATGTACACGCCCCAGGGGTGCACCCGGTCTATGGATTCGTCAGCGATCGCTGACGACGCGGATAACCCGCTGAACTTGCAGGACCTGCCGCCGGGACGCGGCGGGGTAACACCCGTGAACGCCGGCGACGCCGATCACTTACGGTCGGCGGGCTCCGGCCGGCAGCTCCAGGTGACGTCGTCGAGGACCCAGCCGTCGTTACCGCACGCCGCCGGAGAGGCGACCGTGCTCTGGTCCGAGCCGACCTCGAGCTCGAACGCTGCGGCGTGCTGGCTGCGGCTGACCTTCGCGGTCTCCGGCGCGCACGTCAGCGTCCACGACACGGAGCACGCGAGCTTGATGTCGCAGCGGTTGGCGACGACCAGATCGACGCCGTCGTCCTCCTTGTCGACCTGATCGAAGTGCGCGCACACCGAGACCGGCGTCTTCTTCACCTTCTTCTTCTTCGACTGGGCGGCGGCGGGCGAGATCATCATGGCGAGCGCGAGGCAGACGAGTGCCCTGCGCCCGAGGGACGTCGGGCGAAACATGCGGGACCTCCGGCACGGTGAGGACACCAGCGCGGCCCGGCGCGAGGATGCGGCATGGGGCGCGGCGCGGCGTCTTACGTCTCGTTTCACGTGACAACACGCGCCGCGAGTGGTTCCCGATTTCGGGCTACGTTCCGCGCATGACCAACCCGCTCGACGTCTTTCGCGACGGTGCGCTCGCCGGCCATGTGGCGGTCGTCACCGGCGGCGGCACCGGCATCTGCAAGGGCATCGCCGCCGCGTTCGCGCGCTTCGGCTGCGAGGTGTGCATCACGAGCCGCAAGCAGGACGTGCTCGACGCGACCGCCGCCGAGCTGAAGGCGGCGACCGGCCGCGACGTGCTCGCGATCGCGGCGGATGTCCGGGATCCGGACGCGATGGTCGGGGTCGTCGAGGCGGCGAAGGCGCGCTTCGGCAAGGTCGACACGCTGGTGAACGGCGCCGCCGGGAACTTCCTCGCGCCCGCGATCGGCCTGTCGCCGAACGCGTTCAGGACGGTGATCGACATCGACCTCGTCGGCTCGTTCCACGCGGCGCGCGCCGCGTTCCCGGCGCTGCGCGACGCCGGCGACGGCCTCATCATCAACATCACCGCGACGCTGCACTACCACGGCACGCCGCTGCAGCTGCACGCGTCGGCGGCGAAGGCCGGCGTCGACGCGATGACGCGGAACCTCGCCGTCGAGTGGGCGGGCGCCGGCGTGCGCGTCGTGTCGATCGCGCCGGGGCCGATCGCGGAGACCGAGGGCATGAAGCGGCTCGCGCCCGGCGACGCCGCGAAGCAGGCCAGGAAGGCGGTGCCGCTCGGCCGCTTCGGCTCGATCGACGAGATCGCGGCGTCCGCGGTCTACATGCGCTCGGCGGCGGCGGCGTACATCACCGGCACCGTGCTCGTCGTCGACGGCGGCAACGCGACGCTCGGCGCCATGATGATGATGCCCTGAGCGAGCGCGTACGAGCCCGAGCGAACATGAGCGGAAGCCGCGTCGACTTCGTCTCGCCGAAGCGCGCCGTCCCGATCGAGCTGGTCGGCGGCCGCGGCCACTACGAGCGCGTGATCAACGCGGTCCTGGCGGCGCAGACCAGCGTCTGGATCGCGACGGCGAACCTGAAGGAGCTGATGATCGAGGACGCGCGCGCCCGGCCGGGCGTCCGGCGGCGGCTGGGCAAGGTCGGCTACCGCTCGGTGCTGGCG
>JAIOII010000914.1 GCA_019912685.1 Kofleriaceae bacterium | reverse complement strand
CAGCCCATTCCTCACTCGCTCAGCCGCCTCTCGATCATCTCCGACGCGATGTCCATGAAGTCGCGTTCCGTGACGATCCCGACCAGGCGACCGTCCTTGACGACCGGCAGACATCCCACCTGCCGACTGCGCATCAGCTTGATCGCCTCCACCGTCGACGTGTCGGGCGTGACCGTCGTCGGCTCGCGCGTCATCACCTCGGAGACCGCCACCGGCTCCTTGCGCCCCTCGAACGTTCCCCGTGCGAGGACGCGAAGCAGCGTGCGGTAGGAGATCAGGCCGACCAGGCGGTGCTCGTGATCCTCGACCGGGACGTGGCGGATCTTCTCCCAGTCCATGAGGTTCGCGACGAGGTCGAGGAGCTCGTCCTGATGGACCGTGAAGAGGTCCGTCGTCATGTACTGCTCGACCTTGGTGTAGTTGTGCTTCCATCCGCCGGCCTCGTCGATCGCGGCGGGCTCCCACTCGGCAACCGGGCGCCCCTCGCGCTGCTGCTTGATCGTCGCGGCCGTCAACGCGTTGAGGCGTTCGCCCGACGTGCCGTGATTGAGCATCTTGTTGAACGAATCGACCATCCAGCGCGCGCCGGTCCACGCGAGGTTCCAGCGGTGGCGGATGAGCGCGCCGCCGTCGAGGCGCAGGCCGGTGACGACGCGCGCGGGGATGCCGGCCTCGGCCGCGAGGGCGGCGAAGCGGAGCGCATGGGTCGTGCAGTCGCCGCGCGTCGCGGTGAGCGCGGCGCCGGTGGTCGTGGACGTGGTGGAGAGGTCATCCGCGATCTCTCGCGCGACGCGCCGCACGAGCGCGGTGATCTCGGCGGTGCGATCGGGCGTGTGGGGCTCCGCGGACAGGGGGCTCTCGGCGCGGGGATCGAGCACGATGGACCAGGGCTGTCCGGGAACCGGACGCTGGCCGGGCAGGGCGGGGGGCGGCGGCGCCTTCGCGTCGAGGAGCGTGATCGTCGGCGTGGCCGACGGCGCACCTTCGAGCGTGATCGCGTTGCCGTCGACGACCTCGGGCGGCCGGGCCGGTCGCAGATCGGCGTCGAACGGCACGCGCCGCGCGGTCACGCCGTCGCCGCCGGCGATCGAGCCGATCGCGCCGTCCTCGTCGTAGGCCACGGCGGCGTCGAGCCAGCGCTCGCCGACCCGCAACCGCGCCATCCCTTCCTCCGGCACGAGGTCGAGCTCGGCGGTCGCGAAGCCCCACCCGGCGAGCAACACGGCTCCATGGAACTCCTTGCCCTCACGCAGCACGAGCTCGAACGGCGCCGCTGCCGGCACCGTCGTGGCCGGCTCGCCCTCGAGCTCGACCTCCCAGCCATCGGCCGTGCGCATCGCCGTGCCCTCCATCACGGGGCCGTCCTGCCACCGCGTGACCCCGACCTGGTACGGCTCGCCGTTCGCGTCGCGCTCGATCGTGATCGCGAGGTCGCTGATGACGACCTCCTCGCCGCGCCGCACGACGATCCGCTCGCGCCGCTCGAGCTGGGCTGGCGTATCGCGCTCCCACGCGCCGCCGATCGCCTGCCCGCGCCACGTGGGCGCCCAGGCGACTCG
>JAIOII010000092.1:7500-9839 GCA_019912685.1 Kofleriaceae bacterium | reverse complement strand
GGCGGATGAGCTCTCGCGCGCCGGCGCCACCGCCGCCGCCCCTGTCACCACCGCTCCCGCACGCGATCAGGACGGCCGCCGCCGCCGCCGCGCGAGAGCTCATCCGCCGGCTCCGCCCGCCGTCTTCCACACCGCCTGGATGCGCGGCGAGTAGCGATAGGGCGAGAGCGTGGTCCGCGGCGCGCGCTCGAGCACGCGCCGGAACGTCGCCACCGCCGAGTCCTCGTCGCCGAGCGCGACGTACGCCGCGCCGAGCAGCGTGCCGATCGCGGCCGCGCGGTCGGCGTCGAGGAAGTCGAGGTCGAGCTCGATGAGCTCGCGCTTCACGTCGCCGTACCCGCCGCGGCGCCAGGCCGCGTGCGCGCGCGGCAGCTTCTCGCCGGCGGCCTCGATCATCGCGCGCCGCTTCTCGGTGCGCGCCTTCGACTCCGCGTCGGCGGGCGGCATCACCGAGTCGCGCACCTTCACGTGGTGGATCGGGATCGTGATCGACTGCCCGCGCGGCACGGTGTCGGTCTCGAGGAAGTTGTAGCCGCGCAGCATCTGGGCGTTGCGCGCGTCGCCGAAGTAGGCGAGGGCGATGCTGGTGAGCGACTCGTCGGCGGCGGCGGTGTGCGAGACGTGGAACGGCACGGAGATCACGACGCCGGCGGCGAGCGACGCGTCGGGCGTCGCGCCGTTGAACTCGGCGAGGTAGCGGCCGCGCCGCTTGTCGCCGAGGTAGTTCTCGGCGAGCGACTCCCAGTTGTCGCCGACGGCGACGATGACGTCGCGCGACACCGGGATCCGGATCTTCTCGCCCTTCTTGAGCGGCCGCGGGTGGAGGAGCTTGTTCGCGACCATGATGAAGACGGCGTGGTTGCGATCGCCGTAGTACTCGGCCGCGAGGAGCGCGAGCGTGTCGCCCTCCTTCACCTTGTGCGTGAGGTAGTCGCGATCGGCCGCGGCCGGCGCCGCGAGCAAGCAGAGGACGAACAGCGCGACGATCGCTCTCACGGGGTCACCTCCTCGTCGTCCGCGCCTTCCGGCGGCACGTCCTTGCCCGGCAGGAGCGTGCCCCGGTCCTCGAAGTCGACGAGCAGCTCGAACGCGCGCTCGGCCGGGCCGGACTCGATCTCGACGGTGCGCTCGATCGGGACGTACCAGGGATGCTCGAGCTTGACGGTGTGCGTGCCGACGGGCAGCCGCGTCGGCGTCGCGATCGGCGTCGCGCCGATCGCCGCGCCGTCGACGGTCACCTCGGCCCAGGGATACGCGTCGACCCGGAGGTAGCCGTAGCGCGCGGACTGCACGGCGGCCGGCGCGGTCGTTGCCTCGCCGAGCGGCGCGACGTGGATGAGGCCGAGCATGAGCAGGAGCACGCCGAGCACGACGCCGTGCACGGTGACGGCGCGGCGCGCGACGAGGCGCGCGGTGATGTTCGGCTGTCCCATCGCGCTCTGCCCCGGGACGCCGACCAGCGGGCTCACGTACTCGTCGGCCTCGAGCTGGGTGATCACGTTCTGGTTGCGCAGGAAGAGCACGAGGCGCGCGTGGTAGTTGATCTCGACGTACTTCGCGAGGAAGCGCTCGAGCGCCATCACGAGGTGCTGCGCCGAGCGCCAGCGATCGCGCGGCTGCTTCTCGAGGCACCTGTCGACGATGCGCTCGAGCTCGCGCGGGATGTCGGGGTTGAGCTTGCGCACGCGCACGTGCCGCTCGAGGCGGATCTTGTGCATGACGGAGCGCTGCTCGTCCTCGACGAAGGGCTTGCCGCCCGTGAGCATCTGGTAGAGGACGACGCCCAGCGAGAACAGGTCGCTACGCGCGTCGATCTTGTCGCCCAGGATCTGCTCGGGCGACATGTACGCGGGCGTGCCGATGCCCGTGCCGACCTCCGTGAGGTCCTCGAACGAGCGGTCGCGCGCGATGCCGAAGTCCATCAGCTTCACGCCGCCCTGGCGGGCGATCATGATGTTCGCCGGCTTGATGTCCCGGTGGACGATCCCCCGGTAGTGGATGTAGTCGAGCGCCCGGGCGACCTGGAGGGCGATGATGGCGGCCACGTCGAAGGGGAGGCGGCCGCAGCGGTCGAGCAGGTCGTACAGGTCGATCCCGGCCACGTACTCCATCACGATGAACAGCGACCCGTGCTCCCGGTGGAAGTCGTAGACGGAGATGATGTTCTCGTGCTGCAAGTTGGCGAGACTCTTGGCTTCTCGCTCGAACCGGGTGGTGATGTGCTCCTCGGAGGAGGCGGCGGTCTTGAGGGCCTTGATGGCGACCGTCCGGCCGAGCGAATCCTGGATGGCGCGGTAGACGACCGCCATGCCGCCCGAGGCGACCTCCTCCACGATGCG
>JAIOII010000092.1:0-2500 GCA_019912685.1 Kofleriaceae bacterium | reverse complement strand
GCGGTACGCGAGCTGGGTTCAGAACGTCGTGAGACAGTTCGGTCCCTATCCGTCGTGGGCGCAGGACGCTTGAGAGGAGCTGACTTTAGTACGAGAGGACCGAGTTGGACGAACCAATGGTGTTCCGGTTGTCGCGCCAGCGGCATCGCCGGGTAGCTATGTTCGGAAGGGATAACCGCTGAAAGCATCTAAGCGGGAAGCCCCCCTCGAGATTAGGCGTCCCTGAGCCTTCGGGCTCCTGAAGACCCCACGTAGACTACGTGGTTGATAGGCGGGAGGTGGAAACGCGGCAACGCGTGGAGCTAACCCGTACTAATCGGTCGTGAGGCTTGACCACCTATATTTTAGTTCGCAGCGGCTCCACCGCTGCGGACCGGAAGCAGGCGATCGCAAGATCGCAGTGCGCCGGGATGGTGGCCAGGTCGTCAGCACCAGCGCTACGTATCCGTCGATCGACGGAAGATCTCCAGACGAGATCGAAATAGACACATTCTTCAATCAGCACTGCTCGTGCTTCGAACGTTTTTCCCGGCGGCAATTCCGAGGAGGCCACACCCGTTCCCATCCCGAACACGGAAGTTAAGCTCCTCCGGGCCGATGGTACTGCAGGGGCAACCCTGTGGGAGAGTAGGACGCTGCCGGGGCTTTTTTCGAGACGCCCGCTCCACAAGAGCGGGCGTTTCCTTTTGGCGCTCGCCTTTTTCGGCGGCCACGCCGCCCGCTTCGTCGCGACGCTTCGCCTATATTGCGCTCGTGCGCACCACGGTGACGGACGCTGGCGAGTCGCTGGGTCCGGTGACTGGCTGGGTTCTCCTCGTCAGCCGAGACGCTGACTTCCGCGCGTTCGGCTTGCCCGAGCGCGGTGACGTCGCGATCGGCCGGGACGCGGCCTGCGAGGTCGTGATCGACCACGAGAAGATCTCGAGGCGTCACGCCGTCCTGCGCATCGGCGACCGCTGGGCGCTCGAGGACCTCGGCAGCCGCAACGGGACGCAGATCCGCGGCGCGGCCGTGACCGCGGGCTCGCCCGTCGAGCTCGCGCCCGGCGAGCCGTTCCAGATCGGACCCTTCACGGCGGTCGTCCTGGCGCGCGCGGTATCGACCGTCCGCGCCGCGCTCGGCGCCTCGCACGTCACGATCGAGGACCCGACGCTGGCGAGCCCGGGGCCGCTGGTCCTGTCGCTCGCCCAGAGCATGGTCAACATCCTGGTGGTGGGCGAGACGGGCGTCGGCAAGGAAGTCCTGTCGAGCTCGATCCATCGCCTGTCGGGGCGGAGCGGGGCCCTCGTCTGCATCAACTGCGCGGCCCTGTCGCCCCAGCTCCTGGAGAGCGAGCTCTTCGGGCACGAGCGTGGCGCCTTCACCGGCGCCGCGCAGACCAAGCCCGGCCTGCTGGAGGCGGCGGCGGGGGGCACCGTCCTGTTCGACGAGATCGGCGAGATGCCGCTCGAGCTCCAGGCCAAGCTCCTGCGCGCCATCGAGACGCGCGAGGTGCTACGCGTCGGCGCGGTGCGCCCGGTGACCCTCGACGTGCGCGTCCTGGCGGCGACCAACCGGGATCTGCTCGGGTGCGTCGCCGAGGGCACCTTCCGGCGCGACCTCTTCTATCGCCTGGCCGGGATCACCCTCAACATCCCGCCGCTGCGGGAGCGCGTGCAGCAGCTCGAGCCGCTCGCCGCCAGGTTCGCCCGGGCCGCGACCGGCCGGGACGCCGCGCTGAGCGCGGCCGCGCTCACCCGCCTGCGCAGCCACAGCTGGCCGGGCAACGTGCGCGAGCTCAAGAACGTCGTCGAGCGCGCGGCGCTGCTCGCCGCCGGCGGCGCGATCCAGCCGGAGCACATCCTCATCGACCAGCCGCAGGAGTCGATCGCGCCGGCGCGCACGATCCCCGCGATCCCCTCGGCGCTCGCCGCTGCCCGGGACGACTCGACGGCCGGGCTCACGCCCGAGCAGGTCGCCGACCGCCAGCGCATCGTCGCCGCCCTCGAGGCGTGCAACGGCAACCAGACGCGCGCCGCGCAGCAGCTCGGCATCTCTCGCGCGACCCTCGTGAACAAGCTCTCCATCTACCGCGTGCCGCGGCCCCGCAAGTAGCCGCCGCCGGCGGCGGTGCCAGGCACCGCACCAAATTGGCTTAGCCAATTGGCTTAGCCAATCGTGTACGTGCCTGGCACCGCGCATATCGCGCGTTGCCGGAACTGGTATGATATGTTATGAGCGGCTCACCATGCAGGCGCTGGCGCTCGAGCGGATTCCGAAGCGGTCGTTGACGGATGCGGTGTTCGATCAGCTCGTGGCGCGGATCGTGAGCGGAACGCTGGCGCCGGGGCAGGCGCTGCCGCCGGAGCGGCTCCTGTGCGCGGAGCTCGGCGTGAGCCGGACCGCGGTGCGCGAGGCGATGTCGCGGCTCGCGCAGCTGCGGCTGGTCGCGGTGCGCCACGGCGGGGAGACGCGCGTGCTCGACTTCCGCGTGACCGGCGGGCTCGACCTGTTGCCGCAC
>JAIOII010000913.1 GCA_019912685.1 Kofleriaceae bacterium | reverse complement strand
GCGCCATCGGCCGCCCCGCGCCCCCACCAGCCCAGCGCCACGAGCGCGCCGAGCTCGAGCAGGAACCGGAGGGTCAACACGACCGCCGGCACGGCGCTCACGCCGCCGGCTTGCGCGCCGTGAGGCTCGCGTACGCGATGTGCCCGAAGAACACGCCGTCCTCCACGCGCCGGCGCGCCTCGGCCTTCAGCGCCGACGCCGTCGCCTCCGCGATCCGGCCCGCGGCGCGCAGGAGGTCCACGCCACGGTCGATCACGGTCAGCATGTACGTGGCCGCGCCGTCCTCGACGAAGCCGTGGCTGCGGACGCCGGCGACCTCGAACCCGAGCCGGCGGACGAGCGCGGGCAGGCGGCGGACGATCAAGCGGTCGTTGACCGAGCTCGCCATCATCGCGTCCACGCATGCCTGCAGCGGATCGTGCTCGCCGATGGCGACCGTCGTGGTGCTGTAGTCGCCGTCGAAGACCCCCAGCCACCCGCCCGGACGCAGCACCCGGAGCGCCTCGGCGAGCGCGCGCTCGGGCTCGCGCATGTGAGAGAGCACGGAGTCGAGGGTGACGACGTCGAAGGCCCCGTCCTCGAACGGCAGGGCGCCGCCATCGGCCTCACGGAAGACGACGTGCTCGAGGCCCTGCGCGAGCGCGCGCGCCCGCTCGATCAGGCGCGTCCCCGGATCGACGCCGGTCACCGAGGCCACGCCCGGCCAGCCAGCGAGCAGCCGGGTGAGCGTTCCGGTGCCGCAGCCGACGTCGAGGACGCGCGCGCCGGGCGAGATGTCGATCTCCGACAGGAACACCCGGCGCATGGCCTGCTGCGCGGCGGCCGAGCCGCGCGTCTCCAGCACCCCGGCGAGGCGCTCCTGCGTCCCGGGATCGAGCTCGTTGACGTTGGTCCACACGTCCGGCATCGGCTTGTCCTTTCGACGCTTGCCACCTCATGGACGGCGACGGATCGAGCTCAGTGAACGACGTGCGCCACGGTCTCGATCAGGCGACGTGCCTGGATGGGTTTCGGGACGTAGCTCGCTCGGGCCGCCGCGATCCGGTCCTCGACGTCGCGCTGGCCGGAGACGACGATGACCGGGATCGAGCGCAGATCGGGATCACGGTTCCGCTCCGACAGGAACGCCCATCCATCCATGATCGGCATGCTCAGATCGAGGATGATCAGGAAGGGGGGCGCCTCGCGGTGCAGGTACGCCAGCGCGTCCGCTCCGTTGGCGGCCGTGGTCACCTGGTACCCCGCGCGCTCGAGGGTCTCGCGGAGCGCCGTCCGCACCTCGGGATCGTCCTCGACGACCAGGACGATCCCGGCGGCGCGATGCGCTTCGACAGCGGGGCGCGCGGGCGCCGGGCGGGCGAGCGGCAGCGTGAAGTAGAACGTGCTCCCTACCCCGACCTGGCTCTCCACCCAGACGCGCCCGCCGTGGGCCTCGACGATGCCCTTGACGATGGCCAGGCCGAGTCCGGCGCCCTGTCGTCCCGCCTTCCGTGCCTTCCAGAACCGGTCGAACAGGTGCAGCACGTCCCCGCCGTCGATCCCGACGCCGGAGTCCGCGACCCATAACAGCACCTCGTCGCCTCTCGGCGCCGCTCCGATCGTGACCCGGCCTCCGGGCCTGGTGAACTTCACGGCGTTGCCGACGAGATTCTCCAGCACCTGGAGCAGTCGGTCGCGATCGGCCAGGACCTCGCCGAGGTCCTCGGGCAGGTCGAGCCGGAGCTCGAGCGAGGCCGACGACGCGAGGAGCTTCTGGGCCTCCACGAACTCGGTGACGATCTTCCCTGCCTGGACGGCGGCTCGTTCCATGGCGAGCTGGCCGGCCTCGATGCGGGTGATGTCCAGCAGATCCTGGATGAGGCGGTTCATGCGGTTCGCCGCGCGCTCGATCGCGTCGGTCGGCTTTCGCGACCGGCGCTCGGGCTCGGGCCCGTGCCGCCGGAGGAGCTCCGTGTGCATGAGGATGCTCCCCAGCGGATTGCGGAGGTCGTGCGCGACGACGCCGAGGACGTCGTCGCGAGCCTGGATGGCCCTCCGGGCGGCGCGGTGAAGGCGCGCATTCTCCAGGAAGAGCGCCGCCCGCCGGCCGAACTCGTCCGCCACGAGGAGGTCCCTGGGTTCGTACGCCCGCGGCTGGACGGACAGCAGGCAGAGCGCGCCCAGGCACGTGTCGCCCACGCGGAGCGGTACGCCGATCATCGACCCGGATCGGATGGTCTCGAGCCAGCGACGGTGCTCGTCGTGCTGCGCGAGCGGCGCCAGCATCTCCGCGGGCGGCGCCATGAGGATGGGGCGCTGGGCCTCGAGGACCTGCCCGACGTGGTGCCGTCGTCGATCGCCGGGCAGATCGCCGAGGAGCTCGCCGAACCACGCGTTCGACGGATCTCGGCTGGCGACGCGCAGACGCTGGATCTCCCCATCCTCTTCCACGACGTAGAGCACGGCGAAGTCCGCGATCTCGCGGACGACCAGCCCGACCACGCGCGTGAGCATGTCCTCGTACTCGAGGCTCGAGGCCAGCTCCTTGCCGACCTCCGCGAGGAACGTCTGCTCCCACTCGACCCGCTTCTGCTCGGTGACGTCGCGGAGCGCGACCGTGAGGATGCGCTCGCCGTCGACCTCGAGCTTCGAGATGGCCGCATCGGCCGGAAACTCGACCCCGTCCTTGCGTCGGCCGACGATCACGGCGCCCCGGTCGCCCATCTTCCTCGCCACCTCGTGTCCCGTCGCGAACGTCGCCACGTGCTGGTGGTGGATCGCGCGAAGACGCTCCGGGATCAGCGTGGCGAGCGGAGCCCCGATGACCTCCGCCTTCGCGTAGCCGAAGACCTTCTCGGCACCCTCGTTGAACAGCGTGATCCGCTGGTCGCGGTCGATGGAGATGATCGCATCCGCGGAGATCGAGACGATGCCAGAGGACTTGGCCTCGGCGAGGCGCAGCGCCTGGTTGGCTCGCTGGGTGTGGTCGTAGAGGCGCGCGTTGTCCAGCGCCGTCGCGATGCGGCTCGCCAGGTCCTGAGCGACCTGGAGGTCGAGCGACGAGTACCGCCGGTCCGACTCGGCGGAGGCCAGCGTGAGGGCTCCCAGCATCCGGCCGCGCGCGATGAGCGGGACCACCATGAGCGAACGCATGTCCGCGACGCGCAGGGTCTCGGCGTCGCGGTCGTCGTACGCCAACCGCTCGCGCTGCTCGGCGGACACCTCGGCGAGCAGCACGGGCTCGCCCGATGCGATCACCGACGCCTGAGGGGGCTGCCAGCCGGGTCGCGGCGCGAGGTGCATCATTCGTTCGGCCAGGGCCGCCTGCTTCTTCGGATCGGCGAAGCGCACCACCTCGCGCTCGACCGCGCCGGACTCGGACACCATGTCGATCATGCAGATGTCGGCGAGCGCGGGCACCGCGATGCGCGCCGCCGACGCGACCGCGGCCGCGTACTCGAGCGAGGACGCGAGGATCTCGCCCGCAGCCGAGAGCAGCTGGAGCCGGTGCTCCAGGGCCTTCATGTCCGACATATCGACCAGGATGGTCCGGTAGGCCGTCGTCGCGCCCTCCGGATCGCGCACCGGATCGCTGATGATCCGGACCGATCGCGTCCCGCGTCTTCTCCCGGCGGAGAACGTGAGCTCGCTCGTCACCCGTGCGTTCTCTCTCAGGCACCGCCTCAGGTGGACATGGAACTGGCGCTTGTCCTCGAGCGGCGCGACCGACGCGAACGGGCTCCCCACCAGCGTCTCCCTGAACGCTCCGAAGAAGGCGGTCGCCGTCAGGTTGAGCTCCTGGATCCGCCCCTCGGGATCGAGCGTGCAGTACCCGACCGGCGCGAAGTCGTAGAGGTCCGCGTACCGCGACGTGACCTCCTCGAGCCGCTCCTGGGCTTCGCGGAGCTCCCGGTTCTGCATCTCGAGCTGGACCTGCTGGACGTGGAGATCGTGGATGAGGCGGTCGCGATCCGCCTCGCCGGCGTTGGCGGCGAACCGGCGCGCGGCCAGCTCGAGCTTCTCGAGCTCGCGGATGAGCTCTTCCTTCGACAGCTCCGGAAGGTCTCGACGGGTCATCCTCCTCCTCCGGCGAACGCCGGCCCCGCCGGCTCGATGGAAAGGAGCGCCAGCGGTACCTCCGTGGACGCCGGGATCAGGCTGGCGCCCACCCGCACGCCGTGCTCGTGCCCGTCGGGCGAGCGAAGACGCAGCTCGTGGCCCCGGAGGAGCGAGGCGGAGGCGAAGACGCCGTCCAGCCGCTCGAGCAGCCCCGGATCCGCGAGGGATCGCGTCCCGAGGGAGGCGAGGGCGCTGCCCACGGTCTCCTCCGACGTCACCTGCAGGGTCGACAGGAGCGCGTCGTTGGCCCAGACCACGCGCAGCCTTCGATCGACGATGAGGAGCGGATGGTTGATCGCGCCGAGGAATCGCGCGGCATACGCGCCGACATCGCGCGTCATGTCCATGGCGCGCTTGCGGACGTCGATGTCGACGAGCGTGACCAGGGCGCCGCGGATCGCGTGATCCAGCGTCTTGTACGGGCTCACCCGGAGCGCGTACCAGCGCTGGTTCGAGGCGAGGAGCTCCTCCTCCAGCGTCGACAGCTCGTGGATGACCGTGGACACCTTCGGCTCGAGCGCGCCGGTTCCGACGAACGCGTCGAGGTAGCCGACGGACCGCCCGATGTCGCCGGGAATGAGGTTGAGCAGCTTCTCCGCCGCGCTCGTGTACCGGCGGATCCGGAGGTCCATCCCGACGATGACGACCGCGTTGTCGACGCCGGCGAGGACGTTGTGCAGATCGTCGTTCGCCTGCGAGAGCTCCTGCATGCGGTTGTGGAGCTCTTCGTTGACGGTCGTGAGCTCCTCGTTGGTCGACTGCATCTCCTCCTTCGAGGTCTCGAGCTCCTCGTTGGTGCTCTGCAGCTCCTCGTTCGAGGACTGGAGCTCCTCGTTGGCGCTCTTGAGCTGCTCGAGCGTGCTCTCCTTCTCCTCGATCGTCGTCTGCAGGTACTCCTTGGTGACGGCGAGCTCGCGCTCGAGATCCTGATTCCGCTGCGCGAGCGGGAGCGCGGCTTCGCCGGTCACGGCCTGCTCCGGCCAGACGGCGGGGAGCGGCGGCGGCGGCGGCATCCTGTGGAATAGCACGAGAAAGCAGCGCGTCCTCGAATCCGGATCCTGCAGCGGAAGGACGTCGACCCTGACCAGGCACGGCTTGCCGTCCTCCTGGTACGAGATGTCGGTGGTGACCCGCCGCTGCTCGGAGCGCGCCTGCTGCAGGGCTCGCTTGAGCTCGATGTGGAGCTCGAAGCGGGCCACCTTCAGGAGGTTGAAGCTCGCGGCGCCCGGCGCCGGGTCGAGATAGGGCCCGGTGTGCCCGCGAAACAGGAGGATGTCGAAGTTCTCGCCGACGACCACCCCGGGTGGTCCATAGAGCTCGAGCGCCTTGCGATCGGCGAGCCCCTGCAGATTCAGCGTGGGTCGCACGGGCGCCGGCTCCCGGGCCGGCTCGAGGACGGCGGGAGCGCCGAAGCCCAGCTCGGGCGCGACCTGGCGCGCCACGAGCTTCTTCACGTAGATCTTGTGCTTGCGGTCGATGGGCGCGAACAGCTCCGGAGCGTCGCCCACGGTCTCGGACGTCCCGAGGACGAGGTGGCCCGCCGGGTTGAGCGCGTAGTGAAGGGTGCGGAGCACCTTCTTCTGCGCGCTCGGCTGCAGGTAGATGAGGAGGTTCCGGCAGCTGACGAGATCGACGTGCGAGAACGGAGCGTCCCGGAGGACGTTCTGGCGCGAGAAGACCAGCAGGTCCCGGATCCGCCGGGTGATCTGGTACTCGTTGTTCCTCGGAACGAAGAAGCGGTGCAACCGCTCGGGCGAGACGTCGAGGGCGATGTTGGCCGGGTAGACGCCGCGGCGCGCCTGCTGGATCGCGTCGTCGTCGATGTCGGTGCCGAAGATCTGGACGCGCTCGTCGCGCATCTTCTCCTCGCAGTACTCGAGCAGGCAGATCGCGATCGAGTACGCCTCCTCGCCCGTGGCGCACGCCGGGACCCAGACCCGGATGGGTTGGTTGGGCGTCTTCTGTTCGAGCAGCTGCGGGAAGACCCTGGTCTTGAGCACCTCGAAGGTCTCGGGATCGCGAAAGAAGCTCGTGACCGTGATGAGGATGTCCTTGTAGAGCGCGTGCAGCTCGTCACGGTTCTGCTGGACGTACCTCACGTAGTCTTCGAGGCGCTCGAGCTTGTGGAACATCATTCGCCGCTCGATGCGGCGGTCGATCGTCGCGTGCTTGTACTGAGTGAGGTCGTTGCCGAACTCGGCGCGGATGAGGACGAAGAGCTTGCCGAGCTGGTCCTGAACGACCGGGGCCGCCTCGGACGCGTGCGCTCTGGGTCGCACGAGCGGACGCTTGCCGATGCGCGCGAGCTCGTCGGCGATCTGCTTCAGCGGGAGGCTGTAGTCCGCGGCGCCGCTCGCCAGCGCGCTCCGGGGCATCCCGTCGTACTTCGCGGTCGAGGGCTCCTGGACGAAGGTGAAGCCCCCCGACGCCTTGATCGCCTTGAGGCCGAGCGTCCCGTCGGTTCCGGTCCCCGACAGCACGATGCCGATCGCGGCGTGTCCCTGGTCCTCGGCGAGCGAACGAAACAGGTAGTCGACCGGCAGGTGCGGACCGCGCCCCTTCACGGTGGGGGCCTTCATGATTCGAATCACGCCGTGCAGGACGGCCAGGTCGGCGTTGGGCGGGATGACGTAGACGTGGCTGGCTTCGAGCGTCATGCCGTCGGCCGCGGTCACGACCTGCAGCCGGGAGTCGCGGGCGAGCAGCTGGGTGAGGAGGCTCTCGTGGTCGGGCGCGAGGTGCTGGACCACGATGTACGCCATGCCCTCGACCGGGAGGTGGCGGATGAGCTCGCCGATCGCCTCGAGCCCACCGGCCGACGCACCGATGCCCACGACGAAGATCTTGCCGCCCGCCTTCTCGGGGGGTCCTCCGTTCGCTGGCTCGGCCGGCTCGTTCTCGTCTGGCATCTCGCTCCCCTCGGATTCGCTTCCCCGCCGCGAGTCGGCGTGGACGGACCAGGGCGGCCACGACCGCCTGGCGTCTCTCGATCGGCACCCTCCCCGTCCCGCAGGCAACAGCTCCGCCGCACACCCACGAGCGTGCGCGCCGGATGATCAAGCCGCGCGGCCTCGAGAGCAAGCGGGATCCGTGCTCTTCGCAGGTGCGAACGTCACTCACGCGTCCGCAGGATGCTCGCCAGCTGCTTGCCCTTGGCGAGCTCGTCGACCAGCTTGTCGAGGTAGCGGATCTTCTGCATCAGCGGGTCCTCGACCTCCTCGACGCGCACGCCGCAGACGACGCCGGTGATGCGCGTCGCGTTCGGGTTCATGCGGGGGGCCCGGGCGAAGAACGTCTCGAGATCGACCCCGGCGGTGAGGGCGCGCTGGAGGGCCTTGCCCCGGTAGCCGGTGAGCCACGCGATGACCTCGTCGACCTCCGCCTTCGTCCGGCCCTTCCTCTCGACCTTCTGGACGTAGAGCGGATAGACGCTCGCGAACGACATCGCGAAGACGCGCGGCTTCCCGGCCGCCGTCGGCTTCGCCGGCTTCTTGGCCGGCGCCTTCTTCTTCACCGCAGCCATGGAGCCACGATCGCTACCACGAGCACGGCTCCGGCACATCGCTACCGGGCGGCGGACCGGGCCAGCGCCCGGGTGACGTGCTCGACGGTGACGGCGGCGCCGTCGACCGTCGCCACCTCCATCCGGTGCGGATCGAGGATAGCGCCGTCCAGACGGTGGACCCGCCCGGTGGCGCGCTCGATCACGTCGATGCCGGTCGCGACCTGGATCGCGAGGTGGGTGTCATCACCGCCGAGCTCGCCGCCGTTCAGCGGTTCACCCGCGTACGCGATGCGCTGGACGGCGGCCCCACTGTCCGGCATCCGGACAGCCAGACCGCGGAACGCCTCGTCCGGGTCGTCGGGCCGATCGTCGTCATCCCACCCGGCGTCCCGGAAGGTCGCGACCAGGCCGCCGGACACGGGTCCGATCGCGACCCGGTAGCCCCAGTCCTTGATGCGCGGCTCGCGGAGCGCGGTCTGCAGCACCTCGGTGTCGTCGAGCATCTCGATCGTGGGGACGGCGACGACCGTGTCGTACTGCTCCCCGTCGCCGTGCCCGAGGAAGGCCTGCCAGCCGGGACCGAGCGGGATCATCCGGTCGACGTGGAAGCCGATCATGCCCACGGCGGAGATCCACGCACGCGCGGCGCCATCGTCGAGGGCGTACAGCGACACGGCGTTGCGTCGCGCCCGGCTGCCGGCGAACACGTAGGTGTGCGCGCCGATCACGCCGAACCCGACGCGCAGGCTGTGGCGGCGTTCCTCCTCGCCGACCAGCTCCAGGACGAGGCGACCGTCGCGGAGATCGACGACCGCGGCGCGGCGCGCGCCATCGCCGAGGGCGAGCAGGTACCGCCCGTCGGGTGAGAGCTCGTGGTGGTGGAGATCGGGGAAGCCTGTGTCGACGCGGCGTGCGTGGCCCCGACCGGCGACGGTCAGCGAGCCGTCGTGTCGCCAGGCGACGACGCCGGCGCGCATCACGGCGGGCCCGGCGGGCGCCTCGGCGAGCTGGTGGCGTGTGACTGGGAGGTTCACTTGCAGCCCATCTTCTTGGGAGTGACGTTCTGCTCGGCGGGCGTCGCCTTGTTGATGCCGTCGACCGCCTGCTTGATCTGGGCCTCGGAGAGCGGATCACCCGCGGGTGCGTCGGTGGGTCGCGCGCTGCCGTGCTGGAGGCGTCCGTTCATCGAGCCATCGCCGGGCGTCTCCTGCACGGTGACCCCCGCGTCCGCGAGGTCCTTGGGAGTATACGCGGTGTGAGGATCGCTGCTGCTCCGGCCGTCGATGCCGCGGCGGATCCGGAACATGTCCTCGACGTCCTGCTTGCTCTCCGTCTTCCACACCGAGACGCCGTCGGTGTCGGTGGGGCGGAACTTCGCCGGGCCATCCTTGGCGCCCTTCTTGCCGAAGACCCACCACAGCTCGCGGTCGAAGTTGGGATCGGCGTTGTGGACCAGGACCGGGAGGTCGCCGCCGACGAAGTACGTCGAGACCTCGGCGACGTGCATGTTGTAGGTGTCGACGTCGTGATCGAGGGACTCGACGGTCACCTCGTCGACCGCCACCAGGTCACCGGCGGGCGTGAGCAGCGGCTGGCCGACCAGCAGCTCACCGGCGCGGACCCAGCCGACGTCGACCACGTAGAACCGGTGGTTGAGCGTCGTGGTGATCGTCTGCGCGCCGAGCCGCACGCGGCAAAGGACGTTGGTCACGCCGCGGTACAGCTCGAGGACCTCGTAGCCGCGAACCGAGCCGGGGTCGGCCGGATCCATCGCGAGGACACGGGCGCCGAGCTGGATCTGTTCGATCGGTAGCGGTCCGTCGGCGGTGAGCACGGGCGTGCCGGCGACGAAGCACGGCTCGAGGCCCTTCAGCCGGTTGAGCACCTCGCTCTGCGCGGCCTTGGCGCGTGCGTTCGCGTCGACGGCCGATTCGCCCGCGTAGGGATCGCTGTTGCAGTCGCGACCCAGCGCCTTGTTGTCTCGACCGGTGAAGTCGAAGTTGCCCTCGCTGTCCTTGGGCGGAGGCTTGTCGCTGCCGGGCGGCTTGTCGCCGCCGGGCGGCTTGTCTCCGCCGGGCGGCTTGTCGCCACCACCGCCGGGCGGCTTGTCACCACCACCGCCCGGCGGCTTGTTACCACCGCCGCCGCCGGGCGGCTTCTCGCCACCGCCGCCCTTGACGCCGCCCTTGCCGACCAGACGGATCAGCCCGAGCGTGATGATGGTCAGCACGCCGACGGTGATGCGCGCAGCACGCTCCTCGGTCGAGAGCGACTCGTAGGTCGTCAGGTCGATGCCGGCGATGCCCTCGATGATGGGCGTGACGCCGAACAGATCGCCGATCACGACCAAGGGCAGCGTGACGACGCTCAACAGGTTCTGCCACCACGGTCGCTTGCTCCAGACACGTATCAGGCCGCTGATGCGGATGTAGAGGGACGCGATGAGCCCGACCACCAGCGCGATCACGGCCGCCCACGCGAGGACCAGCGCCGCGGCCGCCGCGATCACGGCCAGGGTGAGCGCGCCGGCCTTGATCGCCAGCACCACCACCACGACCACGAACACCAGCAAGAGGACGCCGAGCAGGATCGCGATGCCGATCCCGAAGCGCTTGATGCCCTCGAGGATGCCGTCCTTGATCTTCTCCCACGTCGACTTCTCGGCGTCCTTCTTGGCCTGCGCGGCGATCTCGGAGAACTTGCCCGGCGCCTCGTTGCCGACCTTGCCGGCGTTGGTGACGAACTCGTCGACCTTGCCCTTGACCTCCGCCTCCTGCTCCTTCCACGAGCCGTCGAGCTCCTTGCGCAGGTCAGCGACCTTCTTGTCGGCGTCGGCCCCGTAGTCGGCGATGGCCTTGGCGTTGCCCTTCTTGGCCTCGCCGCGC
>JAIOII010000912.1 GCA_019912685.1 Kofleriaceae bacterium | reverse complement strand
CACCTGGGCCGGAGAGCGCGTCGCGCCGGCGCGCGCCACGAGCGGGCCGGTGAGCGCCGCGTCGAGCTCCACCACGTCCGTGCGCTCGACCGGCCCGGGGTTGACGACGGTCACGGCGACGCCGGCCGGCAGATCGAGCGTGTCCACGCGCGCCGCGAGCGCGTCGAGCACGTCGCGCCAGGCACCGTCGGCGACCGCGAGCGCCGCCTCGAGGCGCGGCAGCTGCTCGTCGGCGGTCACGGCGTCGGTGGAGGTGCCGGTGATCCAGTCGTGGTGGTTGGAGAGGACCACGTCGTGCCAGGCCGGCGCGAGCGCCTCGGAGCCCGGGCGCACGAAGGCGAGGAAAGGCTCGACCCCCGCCAGCGCCTCGGCCGCCGCGCGCGCCACCCGCTTGATCCGCGGCCGCGACGCGTAGAACCCGGTCCACACCGGCGTGATGTCGCGCGCGAGCGCGGGCAGGGCGTCGCGATGGAAGCCGACCAGCCGCACGTAGTCCTCGAACGTCGCGACCGCGACCCAGACGCCGGTCGCCTCGAAGCGCTCCTCGTTCCACCAGCGCGCGTACTCGACGAGCCGCGGCCGCGGCCGCTGGAAGTCGCAGCCGACGGGGACGAACAGGTACGGCGTGCGCTGGTAGGGCGTGAGCTCGGCGATGAACCCGGCGATGCGATCGCGCACGAACCCCGGATCGTCGTCGTGCTCCACGCCGAGCCGGGTGCCCGCGAAGGTCACGCCGTCGAGATCGATCGCGTCGCCGTGGCAGTACTGGCGCACCGGCATGTAGTGCGCGAGCACCTCGCCTCCGCCCGGACCCCGCCACACGAAGTCGGCCGAGCCCAGATCGCGGAGCATCGCCGCGGTGCTGTCGACGCCGGGCGCGATCGGCTCGAGGCCGTCGACCTGCACCTCGTAGGCGTGGCGAGCGCCGTCGGCGCGGCCGAAGCCCACGGCCGTGTAGCCGGCGGCCGCGAGCACGTCGGGGACCGTCGGCGCGTGACCGAAGGAGTCGGGGAGCCAGGCGGTGCGCGTCCGCACGCCGAGCTCGCGCTCGGCGACGAGGGAGCCGAGCAGGTAGTCGCGGGCGAGGGTCTCGCCCGTCGTGAGCAGGGTATCGGGCGTGGTCATCGCGCCGCCCACGACGCGCATGCGGCCGCTCGCGGCGTGGCGCCGCCACCGCTCGCCGTCGTGGCGCGCGAGGTGCTCGGCGACGAACGCCATCTCGGCGACCGCGTAGTAGGCCGCGGGCTCGGCGTCGAGGAGCTGCGTCGCGTCGACGAGGATCGGCTCGACCAGCGTCTCGTAGTACGTGTCGAAGGTGACGTGCCAGTTGATGTCGAGGTGGCTCGACTGGCCGAGCACGAGCACGCGCGCGGCATGCTCCGGGACTCACAGCGCGCGACGCAGCTCGACCTCGGAGAGGCCCGGGTCGAGGACCGACGGTCGCGGCGGCGCGGGCGGCCCGCACGCCGCGAGCGCGAGGGCGAGCGCGAGCGCGAGCGCGAGCGCGGTGATCGCACGGACGGCGGTCCTCATGCCCATCAGTGCCGCGTGAAGCGCGCGTGACGCGAATCCGTCCCGAACCGGCCGGAATCCCTACACCTCTACCCGACGAGGAGCACGCCGAGGAAGCGGTCGTGCGGCATGAGGCGCGCGAGGGCGAGGAGCTCGTCCTCCTTGCTCTGGTGGGCGCGGCCGACGAGGACCACGGCGTCCATGCAGGCGGCGGCGCTCGCGTGCTCGCCGATCAGATCGAAGCCGGTCAGGTCGCAGAGGATGTGCGCGAACAGGTCGCTGCCGTCGAGCAGGAGGCGCGCGAGCGCGGGCACGACCTCGCCGGCGCGCTCGACGCGCGCGGGCGAGAGCAAGGCGAGCGAGCCGGCGAGCCAGCGCGTCGAGAACACGTCCTCGCCCTGGTCGCCGCCGACGAGCGAGCGCAGCCCGGGGTACCGCACGTTGGCGTCGACGACGGCGATCGTCGCGCCGGTGAGGTCGCACAGCGCCTTGCCGATCTGCACGAGCACCGGCGGGATCGCCACCTGGTGATCGGCGGGCACGAACCCCACCGCCTTGGCGCCGGCGGCCTGGAGCCGCCGCGCGATGCGGATCGCCTCGCTCCGCACCTCGGGCAAGCCCTCGTCGGTCGCCAGCTCGATGCCGAGCGAGGCCAGCGGCGAGTCGTCGGGCGCGGTCACGGGCACGAACGTAGCAGGTATGCGATACGTACGCTCATGAGCTCCGCCGACGAGGAACACACCGACCCGGGCGCCGCCGCGCCCGGCGAGAAGGTGACGGTCGTCGCCATCGACTTCTCGCCGGGCGGACGCCGCGCGCTGCGCTGGGCGCTCGAGCACGTCGTCCAGACCGGCGGCGCGCTGCACGCGGTCCACGTCGTCGATCGTCACTGGCGGGCGAGCGACCTCCGCGCCGACGTCGCCGCCCTGACCCGCGAGATGAACGAGGTCGAGCGCATGGCGACCGCGGAGCTGCGCGCGCTCGTCGCCGAGCACGACGGCCGCGCGCCGGCGATCCACGAGCACGTCACGGTCGGCAAGCCCGCGGAGGAGATCGTGCGCGTCGCGCGCGAGCTGGGGGCGGAGACGATCGTGATCGGCAGCCACGGCCTCGACGCGATCGCGCACCTGCTCGTCGGCTCGGTCGCCGAGCGCGTCGTGCGCACCGCGCCCTGCACCGTCGTCGTCGTGAAGGCCTGAGCCGCCTACGCGAGGGCGAGCAGCGCGACGCCGCCGACGGCGAGCACCGCGCCGGCGACGCCGGCCCAGCCCACGCGCTCGCCGCGCGCGAGCACGAGCGGGATGATGAGGATCGGCGACAGCGACATGAGCGACGCCGCGACGCCGGCCTTGGCGTGGCTCACGGCGTAGAGCGAGAGCGAGATGCCGAGGCACGGACCGAGGAGCGCGCCGAGCGCGGCGTGACCCATCGCGGCGCGGTCGCGCACGGCCTCGCGGAAGCGCCCGAGCCAGCCGACGGCCGCGAGCACGACGACGAAGCCGGCGATCCCGGCGAGCATGCGGATCTGCGTCGCGGGCACGGCGTGGTAGCCGACCATCCCCCGCTTGGAGAGGAGCAAGCCGCCGGCCTGCCCGAGCGAGCCGCCGAGCGCGAGCACGATGCCCTGCACCGACGCGCGCGGCACGATCTCGCCGGCCGCCGGGCCGCGTTCGGAGACGGCGAGCATCACGCCCGCGACGATCACCACCATGCCGGCGAGCTCGGCGAGCGTCGGCACCTCGCCGAGGAACATCCACGCGAGCGCCGCGGTGAAGATCGGCACCGACGTCGACACCACCATCGTGCGGCGCGCGCCGATGTCGACGTACGCCCGGAACGTGCACAGGTCGCCGAGCACGATGCCGACGATCCCCGACGCCGCCAGCCAGCCCCACTGCGCCGACGTGGCGTCGGTCGGCAGCGGCAGCCCGCGGGTCACGAGCGCGAGCGCCGTGAGCCACCCGAACGCGAGGATCACGCGGGCGAGGTTCAGCGACAGGGAGCCGATGCGGCGCGCGCTGGTCTCGAACGCGAGCGACGAGACGGTCCAGCACGTCGCCGTGCCCAGGGCCGCGAGCTCGCCGGACTGCATCGCGCGCCCCTCAGCGATCGCCGTCGTGGGCGATCGTGTCCACCTTGCGCAGCCCGGCGCGCGTGAGCCGGACGCCGAGCTTGAGGCGCGGGCTCGACGTCGCCGGGCGGTAGTGATGGTGCGGGCGATCGGCGATGGTCTCGAGCGTGTCGCGGCGCGCGAGGCCGGCGTCGCTCAGCCAGCCGCGCACCTTCTCGTGCAGCGCCTGGTCGACGGTCATCCACACCAGCGTCTTGTGCTGCGACAGGCGCCACGTCGAGCGCGGCGAGCGCACGTACACCGAGACGTCGACGTGCCCGTTGCGCAGGAGCTCGACGTCGAAGTCGTCGAGGAAGCGGATCGCCCGCCGCGTGTCACGCATCCGCGGCGAGAGCCACACGTCGGTCGTCTCGCCGGCGTCGTAGTGATCGGCGACGCGCACCTCGATGTTGTCGACGACCGGGAGCCGCTCGACCACGGACAGGAAGCGCTCGCGCGCGTCGGGCCCCTCGGCGACGGCCTCGACGACCAGCGCCTCGTCCGCGACCCGCTCGACCATCCCGGTCTCGAGCGACGCGCGCGGGCCGACGTCCAGCGCCGTGATCACGCCGCTCGGCGGGCGAAACGCTCCGACGCGCTCGGGCACCTCGCGCTCGACCACGACGCCCTTGCCCACCG
>JAIOII010000911.1 GCA_019912685.1 Kofleriaceae bacterium | reverse complement strand
ACGACGACGCGTTCGGCGCGCAGCGCCGCCGGCGCCAGCGCCTGTTCCGGGCCGCCGAGCGCGCGCTTCGCCTCTTCGGTCACCCGGTCGACTTCCAGCGCGCCGCCGCGGCGCTCGCGCCGAAGGGCATCTCGACCTTCGACTTCTCGTGCGACGACGTGCTCCAGGCGTGCATCCCCGCCGCCAACGGCCTGTTCACGGCGCGCTCGCTCGCCCGGCTCTACGCGACGCTCGCCGCCGGCGGCGCGATCGACGGCGTGCGCCTCGTCTCGCCGGAGACCGTGGCGCGCGCCACCGAGATCCAGTGCCAGGGATACGATCAGGTGACGATCTTCCGCATGCGCTGGCGCCTCGGCTATCACCGCGTCGGCAGCTTCCGCGGCGTGCCCGCGCGCGCCTTCGGTCACTTCGGCTGGGGCGGCTCCGGCGCGTGGGGCGACCCCGACAGCGAGCTCGCGCTCGGCTTCGTCGTGAACACCGGCAGCGGCACGCCGATCGGCGACCTGCGCATCCTGCGGCTCAACACCGTCGCGCTCGCCTGCGCGCGCCGCGCCGGCGCGACGGGCGAACGCATGCGGGCGTGATCAGGCGACGCTGGCGAGCAGTGAGTCGACCGCGTTGCGCGCGCTCGCCTCGCGCAGGTCCCAGCGCAGCGACAGGCCGCCCGGCGCCTGGCCGGTCGCCATCCGGTGGTGCGCGACGTGCGCCGGGATGCGCGCCCGCGTGAGCTCGTCGCCGGTGCGCATCAGGTGCACGACCGCGGTCACCGGCGTGTCGTTGGCGAGATCGACCGGCACCCCGGGCGGCACCGTGAGGACGACGCCCATCGGGGACACGCGGTGCACCGGCAAGCGCACGACCGCGCCGGCGCCCGTGACCACGAGCTCCACGAACGGCCGCGGCCGCGCGTTCGCCGCCGTGCGCGCCGCCGGGATCGACGTCGCGGCGTGCGGATCGTCGACCTCGCAGGATCGGCGCGCGGCGACCTCGAGCTCGTCGGCGTCGATCGGACGCGTGTCCTCGTCGTCCACCGCCTGCGGCACGCTCCCGGGATCGTAGGGCGTGGTGGGCTCGTCCGCGAACAGGTCGCGTCGTCGTTTCATGTTGCTCGTTGGTGGGATCGAGGGTGTCGCTGGTTGCAGGAGACAGGCCTCCCCTGCCCGCCTCGCCGCCGGCCCGGCGCGTGCAAGAGCCCACGGGTACGATGGGCACCTTCACCGCCGCCACGGACTGGTTCGCGCACGTGCGCCGGCTCATCCCGCGCGAAGACCGCAAGATCCTGCTGTCGCCGCCGCGACTCGTCGCCCGCTTCCTCCGCTTCGCGGCGCGCCGGTCCACAGGTCGTGCCGGTCGGGCGAGCGCCGACGACGTGGCGGCGCGAGATCCCGAGCTCGTCGGGGTCCTGCTCGACCTCTGGCGCGTGATCGCGCACTACTGGTTCCGGCTCCGGGTCGAGGGCCTCGAGCACGTCCCGGCGCACGGCCCGGTGCTGTTCGTCGGCAACCACAGCGGCGGCCTCGTGCCGACCGACGGGTTCTTCGCCTCGCTCGCGATCCACGACCACTTCGGACCGGAGCGCGCAGTCTATGCGCTCGTCCACGACTTCATCTTCGAGGACCCCGTGCTGCGCCGGTATGCGAGCCGCCTCGGGATGCTTCGTGCCGGTCACGAGAGCGCGCGCCATGCCTTCGCGGCCGGCGCGGCCGTGATCGTCTTTCCCGGCTCCGATCTCGACAGCTACCGGCCGTTCCGCGATCGCAACCGCGTCGTCCTCGGCGGGCGCAAGGGCTTCCTCAAGCTCGCGATCCGGGAGGGCGTGCCCATCGTCCCGGTCGTCACCGCGGGCGCGCAGGAGCAGTTCGTCGTGCTCAGCCGCGGCGATCGCCTCGCGCGGCTCCTCCACGCGCATGCGTGGGCGCGCACCGAGGTGTTGCCGATCATCCTCGCGGTGCCGTGGGGGCTGACCCAGGGCTTCGTGCCGTACCTGCCGCTGCCGGCGCAGACGTCGGTCGCGTTCCTGCCGCCGATGCGCTGGCCCGCGCTCCGCCCCGCGGACGCCGACGATCCCGCCGTGCTCGAACGCTGTTATCGCGAGGTCGAGACCGCGATGCAGGCGACGCTCGATCGGCTGACCGAGGGCCGGCACTTCCTGCGGGGCGCGCCGGAGCGGCGCCCGAGCTGGCATGCGTGATGCAGTAGCGAGACCGCATGATCGAGCTCAGCTCCGCGACGGAGATCGACGCCCCGGCCGAGGCCGTGTGGCGGACGCTGACCGATTTCGAGCACTTCTCCGAGTGGAACCCCTTCATCCGCGAGGCGCACGGGACGACCGACGTGGGCGGCACCGTGACCGTGCGCGTCCAGCCGTCGTTCGGCGGGCCCCGCCTGCCGCTCCACGCGACCATCCTGTTCCGCGACGACAACCACGAGCTGCGCTGGAAGGGCTCGCTGCTCGCGCCGTGGCTCGGCGCCGGCGAGCACACGTTCACCATCGAGCCGATCGGCGCGCATCGCGTGCGCTTCGTGCAGCGCGAGGTGTTCACCGGAGCGCTGCCGCGGCTGCTCGCGCCGATCCTCGCCCGCGAGACGCAGCGCGGCTTCGACGCGATGAACCTCGCGCTGAAGGCGCGCGCCGAGAGCGCAGATCGTGCGCGATCGTGGATGCTGCTCGAGCCGCGTTCCGGTCCCGGCGTCCGCGTCGAGAGCGTCGGCTCGGCGCTGCCCTCGCGGCGCCTGACCACGGCCGACCTGATGGCGAGCACGCGGCATCGCACGCGGATCGATCTCGAGCGCCTGACCGGGATCCGCGAGCGCCGCGTGTGCGGCCCCGGCGAGGACTCGCGCTCGCTCGCGATCGCCGCCGCGCGTGATTGCCTCTCGCGCTCGCGACACGCGGCCGAGGACCTCGACGTCGTGATCAGCGCGAGCATCACCCGCTACGTCGACGGCACGACGCATCGCATGGAGCCGCCGCTCAGCCTCTCGATCAAGGAGGCGATCGGCGCGCACCGCGCCACGAGCTTCGACCTGGCCAACGCCTGCGCCGGGATGCTGACCGGCGTGTTCCTCCTCGACGCGATGATCCGCAAGGGCGAGATCCAGCGCGGCATGGTCGTGAGCGGAGAGGCGATCACCGGCCTCGGGAGGAACGCGGCCCGCTCGATCCGCAGCATCTTCAGCCTGCAGCTCGCGTCGCTCACGCTCGGCGACGGCGGCGCCGCCGTGATCGTCGAGCGCGCGCCCGACGGCAAGCCCAACGTCCTCCTCGCCGGCTTCACCACGCTCGCCGAGCACAGCCGGCTCTGCGTCGGGCTGCCGGCGCCGCACGCGCCGGGTGCCCGCATGTTCACGCGCGCCCGCAAGATCCACGAGGTCGCGATGAGCGACGGCCCCGCCTTGATCGAGGAGGTGCTCGCCAGCCGCGGCCTACGCCTCGGCGACATCGACTGGCTCATCCCGCACCAGACCTCGGTGCGCGCGATCCGCTCCGGCGAGCGCGCGCTCGCCGCGCGCACGGGCGATCACCCCAGGCACGTGGTCGTGACGGTCGACGAGTACGGCAACACGGCGTCGACCACCCTGTTCATCGCCCTCGACAAGTACCTGCGCGAAGGCCGGCTCGGCGCCGGCGACAAGGTGTTGCTCCTGTCGGTCGCGTCGGGGCTCGAGGTCGGTGTCGTCGTGCTCGCGATCGACGAGCTCCAGGAGGCTTATGGGCACGCGAATTGACGGCGCGGCCACCGCGTACGGACGGCACGGCGCGCTGCGCCTCAGCGACGACGCGGCGCGCACGTGCCTCGCGCGCGGAGGCCACCGCGCCGGCGACCTCGACATCCTGATCAACGCCGGCATGTACAAGGACCGGAACATCGCCGAGCCCGCGCTCGCCTCGATCATCCAGGACGATCTCGGCGCCAACCGCGGGCATCCGCCGCGCCTCGGCCACCACGGCACGTTCTCGTTCGACATCCAGAACGGCGGCTGCGGCGTGATCACCGCGGCGCAGCTCGTCGACACCTTCGTCGGCCCCGGGACGGCGCAGGTCGGGCTGATCGTTGCCGGCGACGCCGATCCCGCGCCCCGCACCTCGCGCGGCTTCCCCTTCGCGCCGGCAGGTGGCGCGTTCGTCGTGAGCCACACCGACGACGCGACCGGCTTCACGCGCTTCACCCAGCGCACGTTCCCCGAGCACCAGGCCCTCTTCGAGGCCAACGTGCGCTGGGATCCGGACGCCGGCTTCCTCGGCCGCGGCAAGAACGTGCTCGAGATCGTCGAGGCGCCCGAGCTCGCCGAGGCGTGCGTCGAGCACGCGGCGGACGTGACGACCCAGCTCCTCGGCGAGGCCGACCTCCGGCCGCGCGACATCGATCTGCTCATCACGAGCCAGTACCCGCTGCGCTTCCCGGAGCGCCTCGCCCGGCGCCTCGGTATCCCGCTCACGCACCTGCCCCAGGTCGCGCCCGAGCTCGGGACGCTCCACACGGCCGGGCCGATCGCGGCGCTCGAGGCCGCGATCGAGAGCGGCCGCTTCGCGTCGGCGGGCACCACGCTCTTCGTCACCGTGGGCGCCGGCGTCACCGTCGCCGCCGCGCTCTATCGCGCGACGGACATCTCCTCGACGAGGTGAACCAGGTCGACGATGCCGAGGGGCTTGGCGAGGACGAGATCGACATTCGGCCCTCGGTTCAGCTTCGCGGCCGCGTCCTCGGGGAACCCGGTCACGATCGCGACGCGAAGGCCGGGCCGGAGCGCCGAGATCGCGGCGGCGAGATCGGTCCCGTGCGCGCCCGGCATGCGCTCGTCGGACACCACGAGGTCGAACTCCGTCTCTCCGATCCGCTGCATCGCGTCCTCGGCCGACGGCGCGGTGGTGACGAGGCAGCCCAGCTCGCGCAGCGCATCCCCGACCAGCGCAACCTGTGCGGGGTCGTCGTCGACGACCAGGACCCGGCGCGGACGCGGCGGCGCCGGCGCGTCGACGCCACCGATCAGCGCGAGGACCGACGCGACGACGGCGTCGACGGGCTCACCGTCGCGGGCGACCACCATCGGCGTGACCTCGTCCCCTGCCGGCTCGCGCTGCCGTGCGTCGTCCAGGAACGCCTGCCAGCGCAGGTCCGCAAGACGCGTCGCGATGCCGCTGTAATGGTGGCGGATCTCGTGCAACGCGACGGTCTCGAGGGGCTCGCGCGCGACGAAGATGGCGCGCTCGCCGGTGGCGGCCAGGGCGGCCGCCCGGTCGCGGCGCTCGCGCGCCGTCACCAGGTCGGCGACCTCGAGCCGGACTCCGGCTGGCAGCGCGCGCGCGAGGGCGTGCTGGAGCAGGTCACGCCCCGGAAGCGGAGGCCCGAACACGATCACGGTCGTCATCGATCGAGGAAGGTGCATGGATCGTACCGGCGGCGGGCAGCGTCAGGTGGAAGCTCGTCGTCGCGCCGGGCGTACTTTCGGCCCAGATCCGTCCGCCGTGCGCCTCGACGAGACCCTTGCAGATGTAGAGGCCCAGGCCCGTACCGTCGACGGAGCCGCGGCGCGCCGCCTTCGTCCGCATGAAGCGATCGAAGATGGCCGGAAGCTCGTCGGCGGGAATGCCCGGCCCTCGGTTGGCCACGCTGAAGCGCACCGCGTCACCATCGCGCGACGCGGTCAGGACGATGGGCGCGGTCTCGTCGCCATACTTGACGGCGTTGGTCAGGAGGTTACCGAGGACCTGGAGCGCGCGCGTCTCGTCGACCAAGACGGGCGGAAGACCGCTCTCGACGCGAACCTCGCCGCGGGTGGCGAGCTCGGGAACCCGCGCGAGCGCGTCCTCGATCAGCGCCGCGGGACGCACCGGCCTGCGACGCAACATCAGGCGGCGGGCCTCGAGCTTGGAGGCATCGAGGAGATCCGAGATCATCGTGTCGAGCCGGAGGACCTCGCTGACGATCCGGTGCGCCCACGTCGATACGCGCGCTTCGGACGCGGTGCGCGCGACCACGTCCGCGGCGAGACGGATCGCGTTGATCGGCTGGCGCAGGTCGTGCGCGATCACCGAGGTCCACTCCTCGCGCAGCCGCTCGAGCTCCTTGCGCGCGCGGATGTCGCGGAACACGGCGATCGCCCCGACCTGCGTGTGACCGACGAAGATCGGCGACGCGCTGGCGAGGAGCGGCACCAGCTCGCCCGAAGGCACCTTCACGCCGATCTCGACGCCGGCCGACGTCTCGCCTCGCGCGAAGGCGCGATAGAGCGGCAACTCCTCGAGCGGCATCGGCTCGTCCGTGGGCCGGCGCACGTCGTAGGGCTGCGGCGCGCCCTCGACGTCGCGGTAGGTGCGCGCCACGGGGTTCTCGTGGACCACGTTGCCCTCGGCGTCGAGCACGATCACGCCCTCGGGAATCTGCGCGATGGTCGCGTCGAGGCGCGCGCGCTCGATCGCCTCGCGCTGGTAGAGGAGCGCGATCTCGAGCGCGGCGCCGAGGTGCGTCGCCAGGTGCTCGAGGACGCGCCGGTCGCGCGCGTCGAACGCGCTCTCGCCGGAACGGCGCGCGACGAAGATGTGGCCGCGGATCTCGTCGCGGAAGCGCACCGGGACGCCCAGCACGGCGCCGAGGCGCTTCCCCGGCTCACCGGAGGCGACACACGACCGCGGCGTGTCCTCGGGTGGCGTCGCCAGCGCGACCGCGGCGCAGCACGCGCCGGTCAGGCCGCGGGCTTCCGCGGCGATGACCTCGAGCACGCGACACAGGCTGATGGAGGGGAGCTCGGCGATGGCATCGCCGACGGCCAGCGCCGCCCGCTCGATGCGGGTGAGATCGTCGTGCGCCTCGGCGAGCGCGCGCTCGGCGGCCAGCCGTCCCGAGATGTCGCGCGCGATCCCGACGAGCCCCGAGATCCCGCCCGGCCCGCGGATCGGGGAGACTGTCATGGACACCGGGACGACCGAGCCATCCTTGCGGGCGCGCTCGCTCTCGAACCCGGTGAGCATCTCGCCGCGCTGCAGGCGTGCGAGGAGCGACTCTCGCTCTGGCATTCGCTCCGCCGGCGCGAGCCGCCCGCTGCTCTGACCGATCATCTCCTCGGCGGTGTAGCCGTAGAGCCGCTCGGCGCCGCGGTTCCACGTCAAGACCGTGCCCACGAGGTCGGTCGCCACGATCGCGTCGTCGGCGGACTCGACGAGGCTGGCCAGGCGCGCCTGGTCCTCGCGCGCGCGACGCTCGTCGGTGATGTCCTGGACGTACGCGACGCGGTAGAGCAGCGCGCCGCGCTCGTCCCTCACCGCCGCCGCGTCGACGACCACCGGGAAGACGGTCCCGTCGCGACGAACGTGCTCGGCCTCGAAGCGATGGCGGCCGAGGCGATCGATGGTCGCCAGGTGCTCCGCCAGACGGGGACGACTCTCCGGACCGAAGAGCTCGGCGAGGGGGCGACCGACCAGCTCGTCGCGCGCCCAGCCGTGCATGCGAGCGAAGGCCTCGTTGACCCGCAGGAGCCGGCCGTCCGGCGATCCGAACCCGGCGCCGAACGGCGCCGCGTTGATGAAGTCGGTCCAGTGGCGGAGCTCGGCCTCGACGCGGCCGATGCGCGCGCCGCTGATCAGGATCGCGGCGAGGATGACGACGAGGGCGAGCGTCGAGCCCAGCACGGCTTCGCCCGGCGCCGGAAACGCGCCGGCCGCCTGCAGCGAGACGCCGAGGAGCCCGGCCGCCGGCACCGCGATCGCCGCCACGACGAGCAGGCGGCGGACGAGCGCGCCGCCGCTGTGTGCGCTGACGGCGAGCGCCGAGACTCCACGGTCCGGGCGCACCGCGATGACCCCGATCGAGAGCGCGAGCAGCCCGACCGACGTGTGCACCGCCATCCCGATCGGCAGCTTCTCGAAGAAGACGTACCCGTAGAAATGGCCGATGGCGACGAGCAGGGCGAGGGCGAAGCCGGCGAGCGCGAGCACCTCTGCGAGCGGCGGTCCCCGGCGCTGGCGCAGATCGAGGACGACGAGCGCGATCCCGAGCAATGCGAACACGATCGAGGTCTCGGGCGCGGGCAGCGCCGGCTCGACGTCCGCGATCCAGTGCTCCACGCCGAGCCCGAGCGCGAACGTGTGCTCGGCGAAGAACGTCGCGGCCACGCCGGCGGTCACGGTCGCGACGGCGCGGCCGGCGCGGCGCTGCCCGCTCGGCGTATCGGGTGCGGCCAGCAGGCCGAGCGCCAGCGCCAGGAGGCCGAACATCACGGCCGTGTTCGGCACCATGACGCGGGTCCCGAGCACGGGTGCCTTGAGCACCTCGATGTCGAACGCCCAGCCCGCGAGGACCAGCGACGAGAGGCCAGCGAGCCCCCACGCGATGGCACGCCCGATCCGGACCGCGCGAACGTTGCCGCTGAGAGCCGAGCTCCGCACCTCGTCTCGTCACCATTACGACGAGCGGCTCGGTCGGCAAGCGCAACGTTTTCGCGATGGCGTTGCACGGATTGCGCGCATGGGGCGCAGAGCTGGGGCATAGATCAGCGCATGACGCACGCGCTCCGGCTGCGGTTTCAGGTCGACGACCTCGAGGGCGACGCGATCCGCGCGCTCGTCGCGCGCCACCTGCGCGGCATGCACGAGCACTCGCCGCCCGAGAGCGTGCACGCCCTCGATCTGTCACGCCTGCGTGACCCGGCCGTAACCTTCTGGTCGGCATGGGCGTCGAACGCGCTCGCCGCCATGGGCGCGCTCAAGCAACTCGACGGCGCGCGCGGCGAGATCAAGTCGATGCGCGTCGCCGACGCGTTCCTCGGGCGCGGCGTCGGGCGCGCGATGCTCGAGCACATCGTCGCCGAGGCGCGGCGGCGCGGCATGACGAGCCTGTGGCTCGAGACCGGCTCGGCGCCCGCGTTCACGCCCGCGCTGCGCCTCTACGAGCGCGCAGGCTTCGTGCGCTGCGGCCCGTTCGACGATTACGTCGAGGATCCGTTCTCGATCTTCATGACCATGCGAATCTAGGGCGCATGGACCCGCTCAAGCGCTATCTCGTCGAGGAAGCGATCGAGGACTACGAGGAGGGCCGGCTCTCGCGCCGCGCCGTGATGACCCAGCTCACCGGGCTCGTCGGCGCCGTGATCGGGGCCGAGCTGCTCGCCGGATGCCGCCGCCGCGAGCCGGCCGCGACCACGCCGCCCGCGGACGCCCCGTTCACCCCGAGCGAGGGCGGAACGACCGAGTCGAAGGGCGTCGCGCCCGCCGATCCGGACATCGTCGCCGGCGCCGCGCAGTTCCCCGGCGACGGCGGCGCGACGCTGACCGGCTACCTCACGCGCCCGGCGAAGGCCGGCTCGTATCCGATCGTCCTCGTCTGCCACGAGAACCGCGGCCTCACCGCGCACATCGAGGACGTCACCCGGCGCGTCGCCAGGGCCGGCTACGTCGGCATGGCCGTCGACCTGCTCTCCCGCGAGGGCGGCACGGCGAAGCATGCGTACGACGACGTGCCCGGCGTCCTCGGCAAGGCGCCGCCGGAGCGCCACGTGCAGGACTTCCTTGCCGGGCTCGCGCACGCGCGCGCGCAGCCGTCGGCGAAGGGCGACCGCGTCGGCATGACCGGCTTCTGCTTCGGCGGCGGCATCACGTGGCGCGTCGCCGCGGCGCTGCCCGAGCTGCGCGCCGCGGTGCCGTTCTACGGCATGCCGATCGATCCCGGCGAGGTGCCGAAGCTCCAGGCCGCCGTGCTCGCCATCTACGCCGATCGGGACGACCGCATCAACCAGGCGATCCCGGCGATCGAGCAGGCGATGGCCGCGCACGGGAAGACGTTCGAGAAGATCGTCTACCCGGGCACGCAGCACGCGTTCCACAACGACACGCGCGAGCGCTACGACGCCGCCGCGGCGAAGGCGGCGTGGGACGCGACCCTCGCCTGGTTCGCCCGGCACCTCGCGTAGCGCGGCGCGTGCGGCGCGGCGTCAGTGCGCGATCGGCCGCTCGTCGCCACCGTCCGGCCGGAGGATGCGGCCGCCACGCAGGGTCTTGTCGCGCAGCGTGACCGCGAGCGCCTCGGCGAGCGTGTCGACGGCGCTGACCGTCAGGAGGTCGCGCACCTCCGCCGGCAGGTCATCGAGGTCGCTCTCGTTCTCGTGCGGGATCACGATGTGCGAGATCCCCGCGCGCACGGCGCCGAGCACCTTCTCCTTCAGCCCGCCGATCGGCAGCACGCGGCCCGAGAGCGTGATCTCGCCGGTCATCGCCACGTCGTGGCGCGCGGGACGTCCGGAGAGCGCGGACACCATCGCGGTCGCCATGGCGATGCCCGCCGATGGACCGTCCTTGGGCACGGCGCCGGCCGGCACGTGGACGTGCACGTCGCGATCGAAGAGCCGGTCGTCGATGCCGAGCCAGTCGGCGTTGGCGCGGGCGAAGGTCCACGCCGCGCGCGCCGACTCCTTCATCACGTCGCCGAGCTGCCCGGTGAGGATGAGGTCGCCCTTGCCGCGCATCGGCGCCGCCTCGACGAACATGATGTCGCCGCCGGCCGGCGTGTAGTACATGCCGGTCGCCATGCCGACCTGGTCCTCCTGCGCCGCCTTCTCCGGGTGCACGCGCGGACGTCCGAGGAGTGGCCGCACGTCGCCGCGGTCGAGCGTCGCGCGCTCGATCTCCCTGGCGGCGATCCGCCGCGCCACCTTGCGGCCGACGCGCCCGAGCTCGCGCTCGAGCTGGCGCACGCCCGCCTCGCGCGTGAAGGACGTGATCACCTCGGCGATCGCGCTGTCGGTGAGCTCGAGCTGCTCGGGCGCGAGCCCGTTCTCGGTGAGCTGCCGCGGCACGAGGTACTGCTTCGCGATCGCGAGCTTCTCGCGCTCGGTGTAGCCGGCGAAGTCGACCACCTCCATGCGATCGAGGAGCGGCCCGGGGATGTCCTGCACGAAGTTCGCGGTCGCGATGAACATCACCTCGGACAGGTCGAACGGCACGCCCAAGTAGTGATCGGTGAACGTGTCGTTCTGCGCCGGGTCGAGCACCTCGAGCAGCGCCGCCGCCGGGTCGCCCTGGTAGCCGCGCCCGAGCTTGTCGACCTCGTCGAGCAGGAACACCGGGTTCTTGGAGCCCGCCTGCTTCATGCCGGCGATGATGCGACCGGGCAGCGCGCCGATGTACGTGCGCCGGTGGCCGCGGATATCCGCCTCGTCGCGCGCGCCGCCGAGCGACACGCGGACGTACTCGCGCCCCATCGAGCGCGCGATCGACTTCGCGATCGACGTCTTGCCGACGCCGGGCGGGCCGGTGAAGAGCAGGATGCGCCCCTTGCCGCCGGCCTCCTTGCCGGCCTTGAGCTGCTGCACGGCGAGGAACTCGAGCACGCGGTCCTTGACGTCGCGCAGGCCGTAGTGATCCTCGTCGAGGATCTCGGCGGCGCGCCCCACGTCGAGCAGGTCGTCGGTGCGCTTGCCCCACGGCAGCTCGGCGATCGTCTCGAGGTACGTGCGGATGATCTGCGACTCCATCGACTCGCGGCCGGCGCGCGTGAGCCGCGACCACTCGCGGTCGACCTCCTTGCGCGCCGCCTCGGGCAGCGGCAGCTCGTCGAGCTTGGCCTTCAGCGCGGCGAGCGCCTCGTCGCCCGCCTCGTCGCCCTCGCCGAGCTCCTTCTGGATCGCCTTCAGCTGCTCGCGCAGGTACACCTCGCGCTGCCGCCCTCCGAGCTCCTCCTTCACCGCCTCGCTGATGTCGTGCTGCGCCGACAGGACCTCGAGCTGGCGCTGCACGTGGACGAGCACGCGGCGCAGGCGGTCCTCGACCTCGAGCGTCTCGAGCAGGGCCTGACGCTCGGCGACCGGCGCCTCCAGGTAGCCCGCGACGAAGTCGGCGAGCTTGCCGGGATCCGCCACCTGACCGAGCAACGTCGTGACGACGTCCTCGGGCAGGCCGCGCGCCTCGCCGAGCTCGGCGGCGCGCTCGCGCACCTCGCGATGGAGCGCGACGAACGTCGCGTCGCGCGGATCGCGCGGCGAATGCTCCGCAACCGGCGCCAGCGCGGCGATCAGGTAGCCATCCGCCCTGGTCACGCGCACGGCGACCGCGCGCTCGATCCCCTCCAGCACGACGCGCGCGCCCGTCGGTCCGCGCTGGATCGCGCCGACCTTGGCGATCGTGCCCATGGTGTAGAGCTGGTCGGGGTCGACCTCCTCGCTCTCGTCGCGCTGGGCGACCGCGAACACGCGGTGATCGGGGTCGCGCATCGCCGCCTCGATGGCGCGCACGGTCCCGGCGCGCCCGGCCATGATGGGAAAGCTCGCGCCGGGGAAGATCACCGCCCCACGCATCGGCAGGATCGGAAGGGTCGTTGCCATGGTTACCGAGGTGGCCATGACCGGCAGCCCGCGCAACCCCGCCATTCGGCGAGCACGCGGCGCCGTAGTGACGGTACGTCAGCGCACGAGCGCTGCATTGGCGCGCACAATGCTGTTGATCCGCACGCGAAATCGGTTAGTACCGATCGACCTACGCGAGACTCACCGATGAAGCGCACCGCCTCCCTGCTCGTCGCCCTCCTCGTCTTCCTGCCCGCGATCGCGTCCGCCGAGCTGCCATCCGGCCGCGAGGTGCTCGAGAAGCAGGAGGAAGCCCGCAAGATCCCGTCGTTCCAGGCCCGGGCGATGCTCACCACCACCAAGGCCGGCGGTTCGAGCAAGGCGGCGAAGAAGTTTCGCTGGTGGCGCAAGCTCTCGGACCAGACGCACTTCGTGACGCTGACCCGCTTCGACGAGCCGGCGACGATCCGCGGCGAGGGCGTGCTCATCCGCGAGGGCAAGGACCGCAACGACGTCCTCCTCTACCTGCCCCACTTCAAGAAGGTGCGGCGCGTCGAGGGCCAGTCGCAGAGCTCGAGCTTCTTCGGCTCCGTGTTCAGCTACTCCGACGTGGCGATGCCCCACGCCGACGACAGCACCGCGAAGGTGCTGCGCGAGGAGACCTGCCCGGGCGAGAAGCTGAAGTGCTTCGTCGTCGAGATCAGCCCCGCGACGAAGAAGATCCGCGATCGCACCGGCTACTCGAGGAGCGTGCAGTGGATCCGCCAGGACAACTGGATCACCGTCGCCGGCGAGTTCTACGACCTCAAGGGCAAGCTGTGGAAGAAGCTCCGCGCGACCGAGGTGAAGGAGGTCGACGCCAGGAACAAGAAGTGGATGCCGCACCACATCGTGCTCGAGGACGTGGTGAAGAAGCGCACGACCGTGCTCCGCCTCGCCGACGTCAAGGTCAACGTGAGCATCGACGACTCGGTGTTCACGGAGCAGAACCTGGCCAGCGAATAGGTGCGTCCCCGCGCCCGGCTCTTCGTCGCGACCATCGTGGTCGTGCTGTGCGCCCTGGTGGCGCCGGCCGCGGCCAAGAAGCGCGTCGCGCTCCTCACGATCGACGGCAGGGGTGGCGACGACGTCACCGTCGCCGTCGAGGAGGTGCTCTCGCGCGAGGCGACCGTCCTCTCCGATGGCCTGTTCCGCCGGCGCCAGGAGCGCATGGGGATCACGTTCCTGAACGAGAAGGCGTACGCGCGCATCTCCGCCGCCCTGCTCGCCGACGGCGTCGTGACCGGGACCTGGCGCTCGGCGGGCCGGCGCTTCCGGCTGACGCTCGTCGTCCGCTCCGGCCGCACCGGCGCGGTGGTCGGCAGGGTCGTCGAGGTCGTGCGCGAGCGTGAGCTCAGCCGCGACGAGAAGGACGCGATCGCCGCCAAGCTCCTGCCGCTGGTTCGCGACCTCGGGCTGGTCACCGACGACGGCGGGGGCGACGACACGGTGGGCGACACGACCGGCGACGGCGCGGGTGACGGTGATACGTCCGACGCAGGGACGGCGGACGGCGGAGATGGCGACGGCGGCGGCGCACCCGACGGCGACGGCGCGACGGCAGACACCGGCGACGGCGGGGACGGCGAGACCGGCACGGACGCGTCCGCCGGCGGCGACACGAGCGACGCCGACGACACGGCCGACGACACGGCCGGCGGCACGGAATCGTTCGACGACGAGAGCTGGAGCGACGAGAGCGAAGGCGGCATCGGCCCGATCGGCGGCAAGACCTTCGCCTACGTGCGCGCCCCCCTCGACGGCGACGAGTTCCAGCAGGTCTCGGCCTCGGTGTGGCTGAACGCGCGGCCGCGCTTCAGCGACACCGCGTCGGCGAGCTTCGAGCTCGCCTTCGACGGCATCGAGACGTCGGTCGTCACGGGCCAAGCGCTGCGGATCGCGCTGCGCGAGGCGTACGTCTCGTTGCGCAAGCGCGGCTGGCTCCTGCGCGCGGGGCAGCAGATCCAGCCGTGGGGCGCGAGCGACGTCATCAACCCGACGGACTTCCTCACCGCGCGCGACTTCCGCTTCTTCGTCGTCGACAACGAGCAGTCGCGCAAGGGCGCGCTCTCGGTGCTCTTGGCGCACGCGACGCCGCGCTTCGAGGTGAAGCTCGTGGTCACGCCGCGGTTCCCGGCGTCCTCGGTGCTCGTCCCGAGCGCCGCGCTGCCCGCCGGCGTGACCATCGCGGAGCCGGCGCCCATCAGCGCCGACATGACGGACACCGAGGTCGCCGCCAAGATCAAGCTGTCGGGCCGCGGCTGGGACATCGCGCTCGTCGGCTTCCGCGGCTGGAACCACACGCCGGAGCTCGAGCTGGTCTCGGCGACCGAGACCGAGCTCGTCATGCGCCACACCCACCGCCGCATCGTCGCCGGCGGCCTCGACGGCTCCGCGAGCATCGGCAAGTTCGTCTTCCGCGCCGAGGGCTCGTACATCCTCCCGCTGGACAACGCCGAGGGCGAGGACATCTCGCGCCTGCCGCCGATGGCGTTCGCGGTCATCGGCGTCGAGCGGCCGCTCGGCGACCGCGTGCGCGTGCAGGCGCAGCTCATCGGCCGTCACTATCCCTACTGGCGCGATCCGGCCGACGAGATGGATCCAGTCGCCGCGACCAACGCCCTCTTCCTCGACTACCAGGACCAGCGCCGGCCGTCGGGCACGCTGCGCGTCGCCTACCAGAGCGAGGAAGGGCGCCTCGAGGCCGAGGTGTTCGGAGCCATGAACTTCCTCGGAAGCGATTTTCTCGTGCGGCCGCTGCTCGGCTGGCGACCTGTGGAGACCGTCACCCTACAGGTCGGTGTCGACGTGTACGGAGGGCCAGACGATCGTCCACTCGGCGCCCTGAACCCTTTCAGTGGAGCCTTCGGTCAGGTGTCATATACGTTCTAGCCCTTACGCATCGACGGGCACGAAGGTTGCTGTTCTCCGGGGGATGTACGTGGCGGCCGTGTATCTGGCCCAATCTCCCGAGACAGCTCCGTCGTGCTGGCTAGTCGATCAGCCACCGGGGAGGAACTGGTGATGTCTTCGCCGTCGTACCAGACGCTGATCTACGAGGAGCGCGACCGGATCGCGCGAGTCCAGTTCAACCGCGAGAAGGACACGAACGCGTTCTCGCGGCAGATGACGCTCGAGCTGATCGACGTCTGCGGTCGGATGCGTGCCGACGCGGCGGCGAAGGAGCCTCGCCTCGACGCGCTCGTCCTCACCGGTGGCACCGGACGCTCGTTCAGCGTCGGCGGCGACTTCAACGACGTCAGCCGACTATCCGAGGAGCCGGAGATCCGCGCGTACCTCGGCGAGATCATCGACCTGTACATCGCCGTGCTCGACGTCGAGGTGCCGGTCGTGGCCGCGATCGACAAGTTCGCCATCGGTCAGGGCCTGCAGGTCGCGCTCATGGCCGACTGGCGCATCGGCGCCACGTCGTGCCGGCTGCAGATGCCCGAGCTCAAGAACGGCGTCGCGTGCCCGCTCGGCTCGATCATCCTCGAGCTCATGCTCGGCCGCGCGCGCATGCAGGAGCTCGTGTTCGACTGCGAGGTCATCGAACCGCAGACGGCGCGCTCGCTCGGCCTGCTCAGCCAGATCGTCGCGACCGAGGAGCTCCAGGACGCGGCGATGGCGATGGCGCGCCGCCTCGGCGCGTACCCGCGCCGGCCCTTCGTCACGACCAAGCGCATCCAGAACCAGCGCTTCGTGCAGGCGTTCGAGGTGGTGCGCGAGCCGAGCTCGCAGGCGCACGTCGCGTCCTTCCTCGAGCGCGCCGGCCAGAAGCACTTCGAGCGCATCCTCGGCACGGCCGAGAAGGGAGGCGGGTATGGCCAGTGACCTCGTGACCGCCAAGGTCACCTCGATCGCGACCGACCTCGACAAGGTCGTCGTCGCGATCCGCAAGCTCGGCGTCGGCGGCGAGCTCGCGATGACCGCCGACACCCGCCTGCGCGACGACCTCGGGCTCGACTCGGCGAGCCTCATCGAGCTCACCGTCGTCGTGCACACGCTCTACGGCATCGACCTCGGCCGCCGCGCCGCCGAGCAGAACGCGCTCCCCACCACCGTCGGCGACGTCGCGGCGCTCCTGGCGGCGCCATGAAGGCCTACGTCGTCGCCAGCCGCCGGGCGCTGCCGCCGTTCGAGAAGCCGGCGTCGGCCGTGCGCTTCAAGGAGGGCACGCTGCGCGAGCGGCTCGACGCGCAGCTGCG
>JAIOII010000910.1 GCA_019912685.1 Kofleriaceae bacterium | reverse complement strand
GCCGCGCCGCGATGCGCGCCGCCGGTCGCGCGCTCGCGCTCGATCCCGGCTCGGGCGAGGCCGCCGAGCTGATGTCCCACCTCATGCTCGCGCCGCCCCGCGAGGTCCCGCACGAGGTCCGCGAGCGGCTCGCCGCGCTCGACGTCCGCGACAACCGCGCCCACGCCCGCGCCGGCGCGATCGCCGTGGCGATGTTCCTCGCCAGCTTCCCCCTCTACCTGCTCGTGGGGATCCGCGACTGGGTCACGATCGGCGCCGCCTTCGCGGCCGGCGTCGTCCACCTCGGCTCGCTCGTCGCGACGGCGCGCAGCCCGCGCCCCGGCCGCTACCTCTGGCTCTCGCTCGCCGCCTACGCGATGGTGGTCGCGCTGATCGGTCGCTTCTTCAGTCCCTTCGTGCTCGGCACCGGCCTCGCCGTCCTGGGCGCGGCGCTGGCCGGCGCCCACCCTGCCCTGCGCCGGGTCGGCGTCGCGCTCGCGATCTACGTCGCGGCCGTGCTCGTGCCGTGGGGCCTCGAGCTCGTCGGCGCGATCTCGCCGACCTACGAGCTGCGTGACGCCGAGGTCGTGATGATCCCGCGGGTGCTCGACAACGCACGGCCGGCGGGCGAGCTCGGCATCGCGATCTACGTGACCGGCGTGATCCTCCTCTGCGGCATCCTCACCTGGCGGATGAGCCGCCAGCAGCGCGCCGCCCGCGATCAGCTCGAGCTGCAGGCGTGGCACCTGCGGCAGCTCGTGCCTCACTGACCCCGCAACGCGTCCGACGTCACGAGACGACGGACGGCAGCGGCGCGGCGAGCGCGTCGGTGTGGTGCGTCGCGAGATCGACCTTGCCGAGGTGCGGGGCGGCGCGGTCGGCGCGGCGTCCGAGCGCGAAGCGGGCGCCGATGTCGAAGCGGCGGACGAGGTAGTCGGCGAGCTCGGGGCGCGACACCGTGCGCGTCGCGGTGATGTGGCGGACGCCGGTGACGTCGGAGCGCGCGATCGCCCACACGCGGCGCGCGGCGTCGTCGGCCCACACCGCCGAGCGGTGCTCGTCGGCGACGACGGTCATCGGCAGGCCGCGCGCGTGCCGGTGGCGGAGCCAGTCGAGGTGGCCGATGCGGCCGGTCGCCGACGGGCCGATCCAGAGGCCGGCGCGCACGACCACGGTGTTGGCGCGCGCGAGCACGTGCGCCTCGGCGGCGACGCGGGTGCGGCCGTAGACGCTGATCGGCGTCGGCGGCGAGCGCTCGTCGTACGGACCGGCGTCGCCGCCGAACACGTGATCGCTCGAGCAGTGCACGATGCGGGTCCCGGGCGGCGCGTGGGCGCAGAGGAGGCGCGTGCCCTCGACGTTCACCTCCCACGCGAAGTCGGGGGAGCGCTCGCAGGTCTCGACGTCGCACACGCCGGCGCAGTTGATGACGAGCGCCGGCCGCTCGCGCGCGAAGAGGTCACGGACCGCGGCCTCGTCGTCGAGATCGATGGCGCGCGAGACGCCGTCGGGCAGCCGGCGCGTCGACGCGTTGCAGAAGCCGACCACGCCGGGGTCGGGGCGCGCGCGCCAGATCGACCAGCCGAGCATCGAGCCGGCGCCGAAGAGGAACGTCATCAGGCGCCCGAGTATGCGCGATCCGGGGCGTGGCCGGAATCCGGCCGCGCGCGTCCGGCGGACCGGACAGCGTCCGGGTACCGGACAGCGTGCGCCGAGGAGTTCCGCGGGCATCGCCGTGGCGCGCGGCGTGCAGTCATGGCGGGCATGAGCAACACGCCCTTCACCAGCACCATCAGCGTCCTCCCTCCCGACGTCGATCCCGCCGCCGCGATCGCCGCCATCCACGCCGACTGCCCCGAGTGTCAGGCGGCGCTCGCGCGCGGCGAGAAGCCGATCGTGATGAGCGGCGCCGAGATCATGGCGGCGCTCACCCGCCCGCAGCGCCGCCGCATCGAGCGCGAGCTGGCGAAGGCCGAGCGGCGCGCGGCCCGCGCGTCGGGACAGGTGTCTCGCGGACGCCGCTGAGTGTCGCGCGCCGGCCCGGCGGGCAAGCTCCCGATGTCACGCGAGAACCCGCCGCCGCGCGTGGCACGCCGGATGCTGTGCTCCGGCTCATGGCGCGCGATCACGAGGCAGGCAGGGAAGTCGATCACCACGCGCCGTCCGCGAGCGCGGGCGGCGTCGCGGTCGGCA
>JAIOII010000909.1 GCA_019912685.1 Kofleriaceae bacterium | reverse complement strand
GCTTGGCGAGGCGCGCCGCCGAGAGCGCCGGCGCGCCGCGCAGGACGAGCGGCGCCGTCATGAGCGCCAGCCCCGAGGAGTGGGGCAACGAGCGAAGCGAGGACCGGGGCAGCACCCACGACGAAGGGGCCGAGGGCGTCTGCGCGCGAGCCGGCGCGAATGAACGACAACGACCATCAGCTCGCTCCCAGGGCCGCGGCGATCCGTGCGACCGGCTCGCGGGTATCGGGCTCGAACGCCCGCCCGGTCACCAGCTCGAAGCTCTTGATGTACCGCCTCGCCGCCTCGACGCGCACGTCGTCGGGGAGCGGCGGCGGCGGGCCGTCGCCGGCGTACTTCGCCTCCTCGGCGAGCCAGCGCCGCACGTACTCCTTGTCGAGGCTGCGCGGCTCCTCGCCTCGCGCCAGCCGCGCCTCGTAGTCGTCCGCGTACCAGTACCGCGACGAGTCCGGCGTGTGGATCTCGTCGATGACGATCACCGTCCCGTCCGGGAGGACGCCCATCTCGTACTTGGTGTCGGCGAGGATGAGGCCGCGCTCGGCGGCGCGCGCCTGACCGAACGCGAAGAGGCGCTCGGCGATCGCGGCGGCCTGCTCGAATTCGGCGGGCGTCACCTGTCCCATCGCGAGCAGCTCGTCCTTGCTCACGCTGATGTCGTGGCCGCCCTTGGGCGCCTTGGTCGACGGCGTGAGGATCGGGCGCGGCAGGCGGTCGTTCTTCTTCATGCCGTCGGGCAGCGCGTGGCCGCAGAACGTGCGCGCGCCCTGCTCGTACGCCTTCCAGATCGACGTCGAGGTGACGCCGGTGAGGTAGCTGCGCATGACGAGCTCGACGGCGAGCGGCCGCGTCTCGCGCGCGATGACGACGTTGGGATCCGGCGACGAGACGACGTGGTTGGGCGCGACGTGGGCGGTCTCGGCGAACCAGTGCTGCGCCATCTGGTTCAGCACCTGGCCCTTGAACGGGATGAGGCCGATGACGACGTCGAACGCGCTCAGGCGGTCGGTGACGACGATGACGCGCTCGCCCTTCGCCTTGTCGATGTAGCAGTCGCGGACCTTGCCGTCGTAGCGCGTGAGCTCGCCGCGCCCCGCCATGCGCGTGAACGCCGTCTTGTCGAGCACGCGGCCGAGCTGCGCACGGAGGGTGTCGTCGAGGTCGGTCATTGTTGTTCCTTCGCGCCGGCTCGCCGGCTGCGCCGGCTCGGCCGCTTCGTCGTGGGCGCTACCCCGAGCTCGCTTCGCGAGCGGCCCCACTCCTCGCGGCTGGCGCTCATCAACTGTCGCTCCTTCGCGCCGGCTCGCCGGCTGCGCCGGCTCGGCCGCTTCGTCGTGGGCGCTACCCCGAGCTCGCTTCGCGAGCGGCCCCACTCCTCGCGGCTGGCGCTCATCAGAGGCTCCCGATGGCGCGGTGGAGGATCGCCGGCACGTGGCGGAGGTGGTGGTCGAGATCGAAGCAGGCGTCGAGGTCGGCCGCCGAGAGGTGAGCGGCGACGTCGGCGTCGGCGCCCAGGAGCGCGC
>JAIOII010000908.1 GCA_019912685.1 Kofleriaceae bacterium | reverse complement strand
GCGCCGGCGGCGTCGTCGTCGGCCTGGGGCCGCAGGCGGCGGCGGTCACGGCGGTCACGGCGGTCGCCGCCATCAGGGTGAGCCCTGCGAGGTGCTTCGACATCCCGCGGACCTTACCAGCCGGCCGCCGCGATCGTGTCCGCGGTGGCGTCCGTGATGGCGCAGCCGACGAGCTGCAGCTCGTGCAGCGAGCGGTCGCGACGATGCGAGCACCGCGCGCGGGTGAGCGCGCGTCGAGCGCCGGGACGCGCGACATCTCCGCAGGTTGAGCGCGCGTCCGGGATGCGAGCCACGTGCTCGCGCTGCGCCGCAGGCGACGGCCGTAGAGTGCGGCCCATGAAGCGTGGGCTGGTCTTCATCATGGGTTCCGCCGTTGTCGGTTGCGCGCGGCCGCCCGCCGCTGATCCCGACGCGCTGGTTCCCGACGCCGGCGCGACCGAGGTCGACGCCATGGCCACGGGCATCGAGGACGCGGCGCCCGTCGATGGCGAGAGCACGGGCGGCGATGCTGCGCCGGACGGTGCGCAGGCCGACGGCGGCGTTGCGGCCGATGCGACGTCGCCGGTGTGCGGCTTCGCGACGGCGGCATCGGACTGGACGCTCCCTGCCGGCGCGGCGATGGCAGGGTTCGGCGCCTTCGAGGGCGTGAACACGCTGGGGAGGTTCCGCGCCGTCGACCTCGACGGCGATCGGCGGCCCGACATCGTCTGGACGCACTGGTTCGACGACGACACGGTCGGCGCCATGCGCTGGATGCGGCACCCGGGCGTCGTCGGCGGCTTCGCCGACGACGCCGTCCCCTGGAGCCTGCCCGCGACCGGCGGTCCCTTCCTCTACGCGAGCGACTGGGGGCAATATCCGAGCTACGACATGCTCGACCTCGACGGTGATGCACGACCGGAGCTCGTCGTCACCTTTCGCGGCAACGGCGGGCCCGTCGGCAACCAGCACTGGGAGGTCTATCGCAACGAGGGGACGGCTTCGCGGCCGCGAGCACGTCGTGGTCGCTGCCGCCCGGGTACCCGCCCGACGCGTTCCGCCTGGCGCGCCGCGCCTGGCACCCTCAGTGTCCGGATGCTCCCGGATACGAGCTCTTCGACATCGACGGAGATGACCGGCCGGACCTCGTCGTGACCGATCCTTGCGAGGGCTGGCCCCACCCGAGATGGCTGGTGCACCGGAACCACGGCGCCGGCTTCGACGCCACGCCGACGCCGTGGCAGCTGCCGTACCCCGAGCACGTCGAGCTGTGCGACGTCCCGGCGTTCGTGAAGTACACGCACATCGATCTCGACGGGGATCGCCGGCCCGAGCTCGTGTTCACCGGGTCGTGTACGAGCGACGAGGTCGGTGTCTCTCGCTGGATCGTGAACCGGAACCTGGGCACGTCGTTCGCGGCGAGCGGCGAATCGTGGCCATTGCCGGGCGGGCAGGCCTTCTACGATCTCCACCGCCGCGTCGCGCCGTCGCACATGACGTCGGACGTCGACGGCGACGGCCGTCCCGATCTCGTCGTCCTGTCGCGCGCGGGCACGGATCTGGGAACGACGCGCTGGCTCTACCACCGCAACACCGGCGCCGGGTTCGCGCCGGCCGAGGACTGGTGCCTCCCCGGCGGCTACGGTGACGACGCGTTCGCGAGCGTGCCGCACGAGAGCTGCGGGACGTTCCCGTACAAGCCGGCGTGGACGCTGCTCGATGTCGATGGCGCCGGCCCGCGCGAGCTCGTCGTGGCTCACCGCTGCGACGCGAGCGGCAGCACCGTCGGCATCGACCGCTGGCTCGTGCATCGGCGGTAGCGGCGAGGCGACCTCGGTGCGACGCGTACCGTCGCCGGTCCGCGCGTGGTACGGCTAGTCGTGGGCTCGCACCACGACCACGACCACGACCACGACCACGGCCATCATCACGCGCCGCCGCGCGATCCGGGGCGGGCGTTCGCGCTCGGGATCGGCCTGAACGTCGCGTTCGTGATCGCGGAGGGCGCGGCCGGCGTGATCGCCGGATCGACGGCGCTGTTCGCCGACGCGGTGCACAACCTCGGCGACGTGCTCGGCCTCGTCATGGCGTGGGGCGCGGTGGTGCTCGCGCGGCGCCAGCGGACGGCGCGGCGGACCTACGGCTTCCGTCGCACGACGATCCTCGCCGGGCTCGCCAACGCGGTGCTGATCCTCGTCGCGATCGGCGGCGTGACCTGGGAGGCGATCCAGCGAATCGGCGCGCCGGCGCACGTCGACGGCGGGCTCGTCGCCCTGGTGGCGGTCGGCGGCGTGCTGGTGAACGGCGGCGCGGCGCTCCTGTTCGCGCGCGACCGCGCCCGCGACGTCAACCAGCGCGGCGCGTACCTGCACCTCATGGCCGACGCCGCCGTGTCGGCCGGCGTCGTCGTCGCAGGCGTGATCGTCTGGCGCACGGGCTGGAGCTGGATCGACCCGGCGACCAGCATCGTCGTGTCGCTCGTCATCCTCGTCGGCACGGTCGGGCTCTTCCGGGAAGCGCTCGATCTGTTGCTCGACGCCGTGCCGTCGCACATCGATCCGGCGGCCGTCGAGGCGTACCTCGCGAGCCTGCCGGGCGTGCAGCAGGTCCACGATCTGCACATCTGGCCGATGAGCACCACCGACGTCGCGCTCACCGCGCACCTGGTCGTCCAGCCGGACGACCGCTCGCCGCGGTTCATCCGCGACGCCGCGCACGAGATCGAGCACCGGTTCGGCATCGCCCACGCCACGCTCCAGCTCGAGCCCGCCGACGCCGACGCGGCGTGCGCGCAGCCCGCCCGCTGCCTGTAGCCGCGGCTGGCCGCGGCTACGCCTCGTTCGCCTGCCGCAGGTACGCGAACACCGCCGGGTCGAAGCCGGGATGGATCTTGTCGGCGGGGTTCTCGCGGTACATGCGCCCGAGGGATGCCGCGATGCCCGGGTCGCCGCCCGTGAACATCGCGACGAGCTCCTGCGAGCGGCGAGCGAGCGCCTGCACCTCGGGAGCGTCGGGCGGAGTGCCGGCGTCCATCGCGGCCCTGGCCTTCGCGAACAGCTCCGTCCATTCGCGCTCGACGGCCGCGATCGTGTCGTCGCCCAGCGCCTTGCGCCGCTCCTCGAGCTGGGCGAGCTGCTCCTTCGTGTAATACGTCTCGATCATCGTCAGTGCCTCCATGGTCTGGAAGAGGGTCTCGACCTCGTCGTCGCCGCCCTGGAGCGCGTCGCGCAGGTGCTCGAGGCGGGCGCACAGGGCGGCCTGCTCCTCGAGGAGCTCGCGCGCGCGAACGAGGTGCTGCTCGACGAGGCGCGACGGTGTCGTCGTCTCGTCGTCGAGCGCCGACCGGACCTGCTCGAGCGAGAGCCCGAGGCTGGTCAGCGCCTTGATTCGCATGAGCCGCTCGACGTCCGAGCGCGCGTACAGCCGGTGCGCCGACGCCGTGCGCGACGACGGGACGAGCAGGCCGATCGCCTCGTAGTGATGGAGCGTCCGCACCGAGACGCCGGCGAGCTGCGCGAGCTCGCCCACCTTGTAGAGCGCGGGTGGGTTGCGACGGGTCATGGGCTCCGTTCTAGGTCCTCACGTCGCGTGAGGTGCAAGCGAGATCGCGATCAGGTCGCGAGGTGCGGCGAGCAGGGCGCGCGTCGATGGCCTGCGGCTTGCTTGCTTTCGGGTGTCATCGAATCGCAGGAGGCAACCATGAGCAACAAGCGCAAGCGGATGAAGGGTGCGGCCCAGGAGCTCGGCGGGAAGCTGAAGAAGGGCGCCGGCAAGGCCATCGGCAACGAGCAGATGGAAGCCGAGGGCACCGTGACCGAGAAGAAGGGCGAGGCGACGCAGGAGGCGGCGAAGTCCGCGGAACGGACGAAGGGCAAGGTCGAGGAGATGGTCGGCACGGTGAAGAGTCGCGTCGGCGCCGCCATCGGCAACGAGCAGATGGAGGTCGAGGGCAAGGCGAAGGAGCTGAAGGGCGAGGGCCGCCAGAAGGCGAACGAGTAGCGCCCGGCGCCGGGCGCGTCAGCCCGCCTGGCCGTTCGCGATCCACGTGAGCACGCCCTTCATGATCATCTCGACGGCGAAGGTGCCCACGAGGAGCGCCGAGATGCGGCCGACCAGCTCGACGTAGCGGTCGGTCAGGCGGGCGTGCTTGGTGCGCAGTCGATCGTGGAGCTGCTTGAGCGCGAGGACGAGGATCACGGTCGTGGTCACGGTGGCGGCGATGATGGCGATCGCGCCCTCGACGGGATGCCGGGCTCCGACCACGACGCTCGCGCTCAGCGTGCCCGGTCCGATCATGAAGGGCATCGCGATCGAGCCGGCGATGTGCTCGGGTGGTCCGCGCAGCCCGCGCACCGCGTGTACGCCCTCGAACACGAAGCGGAGCCCGATGAGCAGGAAGATGACGCCGCCGAAGACCTGGAACGACGCGAAGTTGACCTGGAGATAGCGCGAGAAGATGGCGTCGCCGCTCCACGCGAAGATCGCGAACACGCTCGCCGCGATGAGCGAGCCGCGCGCGAGCACGCGCGCGAACACCTTCCCGTCCAGGTCGTGGATGAGATCCAGCAAGTAGATGCTCATCAGGAAGGGATTGAGCAGGGCGAACAGGAGGAGGAAGGATCGGATGTAGAGGTCCATGCCGTCTCCATCGACCATACCGCCCGGGCGCGCGACGGTGTGCGCTGGCGCGCGTACGAGTCGCGCTACCGGTGCTTGTCGTTCAGGTGCTTCTCGACGTCCTCCGGATCGTTACCGACCGCGGAGACGGCGCGCGTCAGCTCGTCGGGGCTGACGCCGAACCGCTCCGACCAGTAGCGAAGCTCGTAGCCTTCGGAGAGGGAGATGCGCTTGCGGTCCTGGGCCTGCTTGCTCTTGTCGTCGGGCATGTGAGCGCGGGAGTGCAGGTCACGTGCCGACACCGGGAGGCTGGCGTGACCGTCGATCGGAGCGCATCCTCATCCGTGGAGGATCCGACGTGCGGCACCTCAGATTCGAGATGAGGGCGATGGCCGGGTACGGCGCGCTCGTGTTGCTCCTCGCCGGCGGGATGGCGCTCTCGCTGCGGGGGTTCGCCGCGATGTCGGACGCGCAGGTCGCGCGGCTGCGCGGCGAGGAGCGCGCGATCTCGCTGGTCGAGCGGCTGCGCTGGAACAGCGAGCTCATCGAATCGGACGGCCGCGGCTACCTGCTGTCGGCCGACGCGCGTCTCGTGGAGGACGTCGAGGCCGCCTCGCGGCGCTTCGACGAGCACGTGCGGGCGCTGCACGCGAGCGATCTCAGCCCCGAGGGCACGGTGCTGATCGGCGAGGTCGAGGAAGCCGCCGCCGGATTCCGCCGCGTCCAGGAGGAGCTGTTCGCCGCGCGGCGCGCCGCGGCGAGCCCGGGGCCGCTCGTCGAGCGCTTCGAGACCGAGCTCCTGCCGCGGCGCGACGCGCTCGATCGCGCGCTCGCGCGGCTCGTCGAGCACAAGGAAGCGAAGCTGCGTACCGCGTACGCGGAGGCGCGCGCCGTCCGCGACGACGTCGAGACCCGCATGTACGCGCTGCTGACGGCGCTGGTCCTCATCGCCGTCCTCCTCGCGCTCTTCTTCTCGCGTCGCCTCGGCCGGGCCTATCGCGAAGAGCGCGCCGCGCTCGAGACCGCGCGGCGGGCCGTCTTCGCGCGCGACCAGCTCATGGGCATGGTCGCCCACGACCTCCGCACGCCGCTCAACGCGGTGATGATGAACGCCGAGCTCCTGCAGGCGAGCGACGACCCCGTCCGGATGCGCAAGCGGGCCGCGTCGATCGCGCGGGTCTCCCGGCGCATGGAGCACCTCGTCGAGAGCATGCTCGACATGGCGACGCTCGAGGCCGGCCGCTTCACGGTGACGCCCGTGCCGCAGCCGGTCGACGAGCTCCTGCGCGACGCGACCGACGAGCTGATCCCGCAGGCGGCGGCGAAACAGGTCGCGCTCGAGCGCGACGCCGACGTCGGCGACGCGGCCGTGTGCGCCGATCGCGAGCGCGTCGTTCAGGTGCTCTCGAACCTGGTGGGCAACGCGGTGAAGTTCACGCCGCCGGGTGGGACGGTCACGGTCGAGGCGCACCAGGAGCCGGACACGGTCCACTTCACCGTGACCGATACCGGCCCGGGCATCGGGGCCGACGATCTCCTGCACGTGTTCGATCGGTTCTGGAAGCGCGAGCACGCCGCGCACGGCACCGGGCTCGGCCTCTTCATCGCGAAGGGCATCGTCGAGGCGCACGACGGCCGCATCTGGGCCGAGAGCGTGGCGGGGCAGGGCGCCCGCTTCCACTTCACGCTGCCGGTCGCCGCCTTGACAGACACCGATCGGGAGTCAACCTGCGCGAGGTGACGGGGCGCGACGACGTCACCTGGGCGGGAGCCACCTCATGGACGACGACATCAAGATCATCGTCACGGACGTCGACCTCGAGCGACTGCAGCCCGTGATCGAGCAATCGGATACGCCGCTCGCAGAGGCGCTGGATGCGGAGCTCCGCCGCGCGACGGTCGTCCCCCAGCGCGACGTGCCGCCCGACGTCGTCACCATGAACAGCGAGCTCGTGTACGAGGACGTCGCGACCGGCGTCCAGCGCGTGGTGCGCCTCGTCTATCCGAAGGACGCCGATGCGACCGCGGGCAAGATCTCCGTCCTCGCGCCGATCGGCGCGGCCCTGCTCGGGCTGCACGTCGGGCAGGAGATCGAGTGGCGCGTGCCGAGCGGGGTGAAGCGCATCCGCGTCGCGGAGCTGCGCTACCAGCCCGAGGCGGCCGGTCACGCCCACCGCTGAGCGTCCTTCCACCGAGCACCGTGCGGCTCCGCACGCGTGGCATCTGGGCTACGCTTTCGGGTGGATGCCCTCGCCTCCGACGCCAGCGTCGCACTCGGCCGCCGCCATCTCGGCGCGCCGGCTGTCGCAGCGATCGACCGAGGAGGCGCTGCGCGGCGTGATCGAGCGCGTGGCCGCCGGTGCGGGACGGCTCGCCGCGATCCTCGATGATCAGGCCGAGCCGCTGATCGCGTTCACGGGCCAGCGCACCATCCTCGCCGCGAACCGGGCGGCGGAGGCGCTGTTCGGGTACGGGCGAGGCGAGCTCTGCGGCCAGTCGACGGACATCCTCGTGCCGGTGCGGATGCGTCAGCCCGACGCCCCGCCCATGCAGGCGACCGACACGCTCACGACCGTCGAGCTGCCCGGCCTGCGGCGCGACGGAACGGAGCCGCAGCTCGCGTGGACCTTCGGTGCGATCGTGGGTCCGGAGCCGGTGTTCGTCCTGACGATGCGCGATCGCGCCGAGATCGAGGCCGCGCTCGAGGCCCTCTACACGAGCGAGCAGCGGTTCCGGTTGCTCGTCGACGGCGTCCGCGATCACGCGATGATCCTCCTCGATCCCGACGGGCGCGTCGCGTCGTGGAACAGCGGCGCCGAGTCGATCCAGGGCTGGCGCGCGGACGAGGTCGTCGGGTCGCCGTACGAGATGTTCTTCACCGCCGCGGATCGCGCGGCAGGAGTGCCAGCGCGCAACCTCGCGGCGGCCGCGCGCGACGGCAGCAATCAGGTCGCGGGCTGGCGGATGCGCAAGGACGGGAGCCAGTTCTTCGCGGAGGCGTCGATCTGGCCGCTCCGCGATCCCGACGGCGCGCTGCAGGGCTTCGCGAAGATCACGCACGACCTCACGGCGAAGCGGGCCGCGGAGGAAGCGCAGCGTCGGTTCGAGATCGAGCGCGCCGCGCTTACCGATCA
>JAIOII010000907.1 GCA_019912685.1 Kofleriaceae bacterium | reverse complement strand
CGCCGGACGTCGTCGCCGGGCTGAACGGCACGCACCGCTGGGACGACGGCGGCTGGGAGGTCGCAGGCGCCGCGGGCGTGAGCTCGGTGTGGGGACGCGCGAGCGCGATCGCGGCGATCCAGCGCTCGAGCACGCACTACTTCCAGCGTCCCGACGCGACCCACGTCGAGCTCGATCCGACGCGCACGTCGCTCTCGGGCTGGCACGGCGCGGGACGCGTGGCGCGCCGGGCCGGCGCGCTCCAGGGCAGCGTCGACCTGAACGTCGAGTCACCGGAGTACGACACCAACGCGACCGGCATCCTCCTGAACGCCGACGAGCTCGCGGTCGGCGCCAGCGGCGGCTGGTTCGACACGACGCCGAGCGCGCGCTGGCTGGCGTGGCAGGTCGAGCTCGAGTCGGCGTCGGTGTGGACGTTCGGCGGCGAGCGGCGCGGCAGCCACGTCCAGGGCAGCATCAGCGGCGTCACGACGAGCCTCCTGCAGGCGTACGTCGGCGCCGGGCTCACGCTGCCGGCGCGCTCGGACTCGCTCACCCGCGGCGGGCCGCTCGTCGCGACGCCGGGCGGCCCGTATGCCATGGCCAGCGTCGACTCGACCAACTCGAGCATCGCGACGTGGGGCGTCGCCGTGAACGCGCAGCACCAGCCCGGGGGCACGACCGACCTCGGCGTCGGCGGGCGGATCAGCCTCCGCCCCGACCCGCGCGTGCGCCTCGAGCTGGCGCCGCGGCTCACGATCGCGCGCGATCGCCTCGCGTACGTGGCGACCGCGCCCGGGGGATCGAGCCCGACGTACGGCGCCCGCTACGTCTTCGCGACGCTCGACCAGCGCGAGGCCGCCTTCGTGACGCGCCTCGAGCTCACGCTCCGCCCCGACCTCGCGATCGACGTGTACCTCGAGCCGTTCGTGTCGACGGGCACGTACACCGGGCTCGCCGAGCTCGCGGCGGGCGGGACGCGCGAGCTGCGCCGCTACGACGACGTCACGCGCCGGGGCGCGAGCGTCGCGATCGACGACGGCGGCACGTTCGAGCTGCCCGAGCCCGACTTCACGGCGCGCTCGCTGCGCTCGACCGCGGTGCTGCGCTGGGAGCCGCGTCCGGGGTCGACGCTCTACGCGGTGTGGCAGCAGGATCGCGGCGACGGCGAGCGCCGCGCGCGGGCGATCGGCAGCGGCCTGTACGACGCGTTCGCCGCGCCGGGCGGGCACACCGTCGCGATCAAGCTCGCGTGGTGGCTCAACCGCTGATCACGAAGCCGGCGACGGCGGTCGCGACCGTGACCGCGATCGCGAGCAAGAAGACGAGCACGATCGGGCGGCCGAAGGCGCGGCTGCCGCCGAACCACGCCATCCCGCCCTTCACGATCGTGTTGGAGCACACCGCGATGGCGATGGCGAGCGCGGCGATGTCGGTGGACCGCACCGCGCTCCGCTGCTGCTCGGCCGCGGCGAGCGTGATCGCGTCGACGTCGGTGAGGCCGCTGACGCCGGCCGCGATCAGCAGGCCCTCGTCACCGAACCACTGCGTCGCGAGCTTCGCCACGAGGAGGACGACGCACAGGACCGCGCCCCACGCGAGCGCGCCCCACGGCTGGAACGGGTTGCGCAGCGTGATCTCGGCCGGCGCCGACGGGGCTTCCTGGCGCAGCTGGCGCCAGGTCACGAGCGCGGCGCCGAGGAGCACGAGCGTCATGCCCGCCATCGGGCCCGCGATCCGCCAGCCCACGGCCGGGCTGACCGCGCCGGCGATGATCGCGACGCGCACCGGCATGACGGTGTTGGCCAGGAACGTCGCGAGCTGGCCGGGCCGCACGAGCTCGGGCGCCTCGCGGGCGCTGCGCGCCATCGAGACCGTCACCGCGGTCGAGCTCGTCAGGCCGCCGACGAGGCCGGCGATCCCGGTCCCGCGCGTCGAGCCGAGCAGGCGGGTGAGCACGTAGCCGACGTACTGCACGCCCTCGATGAGCACGACGAACATCGCGACCTTGCGCGGCGGCAGCGCGCCCCACGGATCCTGCGGCTCGCTCGGCAGGAGCGGCAGGATGATCGCCGCAAGGAGGAGGAGCTGGAGCGTCGCCAGGATCTCGATCCGCCGCAGCTGGTGGACGAAGCGGATCATCCACGGCTTGACCACGAGCAGGAGCGTCGTGCCGAGGCACAGCGCCGCGGCGAGCGCCTTGTCGCGGTGGACGAGCGCGCCCAGCATCACGACGACGACGCCGGCGATCTCGGTCGTCATGCCGACCTCGCGCCCGATCCACATCTGCGCCGCGATCAGGCCGACGATCGCGACGAGGCCGATCGGCAGGAGCCACGGCTCGCGGTCGCCGAGGAACGCGAGCAGCCAGCCGGCAAGGCCGAGCAGCGCGCACGTGCGCGCGCCCATCGCCGTGTGCCGCGGCGGCGCCGGCGGCTGCTGCCCCTGCACCTTCTCCGGCACGTCACCGTCGGCCATCCCCTGCGAGACCTCGCTGTGCTCGCGCTCGAGCCCGACCACGAGCCCGATGCCGATCGCGTAGAGAGCCTCGACGAGCGGCGCGGTCTGCATCCGCGGCGATGATAACGCGGACGGACGCTCAGGGCTTCGGGCGGGTCACGACGAGGTGCGCCTGCTTGGCCGAGTCGACGTAGCCGAAGCGGAACGCGAGCCGCCGCTTCTTGTTCTTGGCCCACAGCGCGCGGAAGTCGTCGGCGTGGCGCTTGCCGCTCGTCTCGACACCCTCGAGGAACGGGCCGGCGAAGCGGCCGTACGTCTCCTGCACCATGCCCGCCTCGCGCGCGAACCTCGGCGGGATGCCGGTCGAGTCGGAGAGCATCCAGGCCAGGTTGGCGAGCAGGTAGCTGCGGATGCGCGAGAAGTCGTTGCGCCAGAGCAGGTAGCTCGCGCCCTTCACGAGCACGGTGACCTTGCCCTTCTGCTCGAGGTGGCGAAGCAGCTGCGACCTCTCGCCGAGCTCCCGGTCGCGCAGGTTCCAGCCGAAGTGGCGGTGGACCCGGACGCGATCGCTCGGGTCGCCGGCCTTCCGGTACTCGATCTCGACGTTGGCGAACGACTCGCTGAAGTTGGGATCGTTCCAGTCACCCTTGCGCGCGCGGGTGGCGCGGCCGTCGGCGGCGGCGATCTCGTCGGCGGTGAGGTAGTGGATCGCGCCGTCGTCCTCGAGGCGGACGTACCGCATGCTCACCGGCTCGAACCCGGCGGCGGCGAGGCCGAGGAGGAACGACGAGACCTGCGCCGGCAGGTCGTTGCGCTGCGACGACGACAGGTTCTCGCTCGTGTTCGAGCCGACCGACAGCGTGCCACCGAGCTCGCCTCGCAGGCGCGACAGGCTCGCGTCGAGCTCGCGCGCGGTCAGCGCGCCGATGCGGCGCGGATCGCCGGCGAGCTCGAGCGAGATCGTCGTGGTCTCGTCGGCCTCGGGGAAGGCCGCGAGCGACGAGATGAGGTCGCCGCCGCCGAACGGGTACACGACGGTGCGCGGGAGGTCGTCGGGCTCGATCTCGTCGAAGAACGCGCGCGCCTCGACGATGTACTTCGCGCGATACGCGCCGAGCTGCTCGCTCACCCACGCGCAGTGGCGATCGACGACCTTGGCCTTCTTCTCGTCGGCGAGCTTCCCGCGGTCCTGGCAGGCGACGAGCTGGTAGAGGAGCCGGGCGTCGTCGATGAAGTCGGCGCCGGGCTTCGCCGGCGGGGGCGGCGGTGCCGGCGGCGTGGGCGCTTCGACGCGACCTCCCTGGCGGTCGCCCTCGCTCAGGGCGAGCGAGGCATCGGGCGTCGCCGCGTCGGGCGCGACGACGACCGGCGCCGGCACGTTCACCGCCGGCTCGGTCTTGCTCCCGCCGGCCCCCTTGCCGCACGCCGCGCCACCCACCGCGACGATCCCGACGAGGACCGCGAGCCTACGCATCCGCCAGTGCACCCTTGTACATACCGTCGAGCAGCTCGATGTATTTCTTCTCGACCGCCTTGCGCTTCACCTTGAGGCTCGGCGTGAGCTCGCCCTCCTCGACCGTCAGATCGCGCGGCAGGATCGAGAACTTCTTGATCGTCTCGTACTTGGCGAGCTCCGCGTTCACCTGATCGATGTACGTCTGGACGAGGGCGGTGGTCTCCGGCGCCGCCGCGATCTCGGCGTAGCTCTTGCCGGCGAGCGGCCCGCTCTCCGCCCACTTCTTGATCGACTCCTCGTCGAGGGTGACCAGCGCCGTCACGAAGTTGCGCTTGTCACCGTGCACGATCGCCTGGCTCACGTACGGGCACGTCGCCTTGATCTTGCCCTCGATGTGCTGCGGCGCGATGTACTTGCCGCCCGAGGTCTTGATGAGGTCCTTCTTGCGATCCGTGATCCGCAGGAAGCCGCCGTCGTCGACCTCGCCGATGTCGCCGGTGCGCAGCCAGCCGTCGGGCGTGAGGGTCTGCGCCGTCTCCTCCGGGAGGTTGTGATACCCGCGCATCACGCCCGGGCTCTTCAGCAAGATCTCGTTGTCCTCGGGGGCGAGCTTCACCTCGCACCCCGGCAGCGGCACGCCGACCGTGCCGAAGCGGAACTTCGACGCACGGTTGACGAAGCTCGCCGCGCTCGACTCGGTGAGGCCGTAGCCCTCGACGATGAGGATGCCGCAGGCGTGGAAGAACTCGGCGATCTCGCGCGAGAGCGGCGCCGAGCCCGAGATGAAGAGCCGCAGCCGCCCACCGAAGCGCGCGTGCAGCTTCGAGAACACCAGCTTGTGGGCGATCTTGTGCTTGAGCGCGAGCATGCCGCCCGGCTCCTTGCCCGCCTGCCGCAGCGCCGACACCTTCTTCCCGACGCCGACGGCCCACTGGAAGATCTTCCACTTGGCCCCGCCGCCGTCCTTCGCGCCCTGCACGACCTTGTTGTAGACCTTCTCGAAGATGCGCGGCGCCGCCGCCATGATCGCCGGCCTCACCACGCCGAGGTTGTCGACGAGCTTGGGGATGCGGCCGTCGATCGCCAGCGTGTGGCCGACGCGGATGTGGCCGCCGGAGAGCACCTTGCCGAAGCTGTGCGACAGCGGCAGCCACAGGTACTCGAGGTCGTCCTCGCGGATCATGCCCATCGCCGCGATCGCGTCGGCGGTGTACGCCCAGCACTCGTGGACGAGGCGCACGCCCTTGGGCTTGCCGGTCGTGCCCGAGGTGTAGATGAGCGTCGCCAGGTGCTCGCCCTCGATCGCCGCGACCGCGTCGGTCACGGCGTCGGGCTGCCCGCTCAGGTGCTCCTGCCCGCGCGTCTCGAGATCGGCGAGCGTCACCACCCAGTCGTCGCCGGCGTCGGCGGCCCCATCGACGAGCACCACCTTCTTCAGCGACGGCAGCTCGGCCTTGTGGGCGCGGAGCTTGGCGAGCTGGGTCGCGTCCTCGGCGAAGATGATCCTGGTGTCCGAGTCGCGCAGGATGTACGCGCACTCCTCGGCCGTCGACGACGGATACACGGTGGTCGTCGCGCCGCCGGCACACAGGATGCCGAGATCGATGAGCACCCACTCGTAGCGAGTGGCGCACAGGATCGCGACGCGCTCCTCGCGGCCGAGGCCGAGCGACTGGAGGCCCGCCGCGATCGCGCGGACGCGCTCGCCGGCCTGCTTCCACGTCAACGCGCGCCAGTCGTCGCCGACCGGGTAGCGATACGCCTCGCGCTCGGGCGACTTGGCGCAGCGTTCGAGGAACGCCTGCGGTAGCGACGTGGTCGTTCGGGTGAGCGTCTCGGGCGCGGTGGACGTGGCGGTCACGGCGCGCAGTTTGCCCCAGAAACCGCCGGATGGCTCAGATCGCGACCAGGTTCATGACCTCGTCGAACATGCCGTCGAACAGGATCCCGGTGAAATAGCGTTCGGCGGCGTCGGGCAGGATGACGACGATGGTCTTGCCCGCGTGCTCGGGCTGGCGCGCGAGCCGGTCGGCGACGTGCATCGCCGCCCCGCACGAGATGCCCGAGAGGATGCCCTCCTCGCGCGCGAGGCGGCGCGCCATCGCGACCGCCTCGTCGTTGGTGACGTGCTCGACCTGGTCGACGATCTCGAGATCGAGGTTCTTCGGGATGAAGCCGGCGCCGAGGCCCTGGATCTTGTGCGGCGCGGGCTTCAGCTCCTCGCCCTTCAGCCACTGCGAGATGACCGGCGAGTGGATCGGCTCGACCGCGACCGAGTGGAGCTTCTTCCCGCGCACGCGCTCCCAGTAGCGGGAGACGCCGGTGATCGTGCCGCCGGTGCCGACGCCGCTGACGAACACGTCGACGTTGCCGTCGGTGTCGTTCCAGATCTCCGGCCCGGTCGTCGCCTCGTGGATCGCCGGGTTCGCCGGGTTGTCGAACTGGCGCATCAGCACGTAGCGCGATGGATCGCTCGCCGCGATCTCGTCGGCCTTGGCGAGCGCGCCCTTCATGCCCTGCGGGCCGGGCGTGAGCACGAGCTTGCAGCCGAACGCGGCGAGCACCTTGCGGCGCTCCATGCTCATCGTCTCCGGCATGGTCAGGATGCACTCGATGCCGCGCGACGCGGCGGCGAACGCGAGCGCGATGCCGGTGTTGCCGCTCGTCGCCTCGACGATCGCCTTGCCGGGGCCGAGGAGCCCCTTCTGCTCCGCGTCCCACACCATCGCGGCGCCGATGCGACACTTCACCGAGAAGGCCGGGTTACGGCCCTCGATCTTGGCGAGCACCGTGGCGCCGCCGCCGGCCGTGATGCGGTTGATCTTGACGAGCGGGGTGCGCCCGATGCTCCGGGAGTTGTCCTCGAACCAGCTGGCCATGCCCGCCACTGTAGCAGAAATTCGTCCGCAACAACGGATATGCGTGCGCATGCGCTCGGTGAGGTAGTCGCGGCGTCACCTCGACCGGGTGATTGACGATCATCGCACGGGCTCCCATGCTGGGTAGGTGAGCGGGGCGTCTCGCGTCCTCGTCGTCGACGACGAGCCGGTCAATCTCGCGCTCGTGCGCGCCGTGCTCGGCGCCGAGCACACCGTGTTCGAGGCGCGGGACGCGGCGACGGGGCTCGCGATCCTCGAGCGCGAGGACATCGACCTCGTGCTCCTCGACGTCCGGCTTCCGGACATGGACGGCTTCACCGCGTGCCGCGAGATCAAGCAGCGCCGCCAGGAAGGCTTCCTGCCGGTGCTCCTGCTCACCGCGCTCGCCGATCAGGAGAGCCGCAACGCCGGGCTCGAGGCCGGCGCCGACGACTTCATCTCCAAGCCCTTCGATCGCAAGGAGCTCGTCCTGCGCGCCCGCGTGTTCCTGCGCCTGCGCGCCCAGGACGAGCACATCCGCCAGCAGCTCGACGAGATGCACCGGCTCGATCAGCTGAAGGACGATCTGACGAGCCTCCTCATCCACGACATGCGCAACCCGCTCGCCGGGATCGACGGCATGCTGTGGGTCTTGCGCCAGGACGCGACCGGCGACGCGGCCGCCGCGATCGACGACGCCGCCCTCGCCTCGCGCCACCTGCGCGACGCGGTCGAGGACCTGCTCAAGATCCGCCTCATCGAGCAGGGCGAGCTGGAGCTCGCCCGCGAGCCGGTGACGCTGCGGCAGATCGCGCAGCAGGCGGTGGCGACGCTCGACGGCGAGGCGCAGGCCCGCGGGCTCGCCATCGAGATCGAGTGCGACCGCGGGGACCAGACCTTCACCGCCGACGCCGGTCTCCTGCGCCGCGCGGTGGAGAACCTGATCGCCAACGCGCTGCGCTACACGCGCCCGCGGACGACGGTGACCCTCACCGTGCACGGCCGGGACGACACCGTGGAGCTCGCCGTCGCCGACCGCGGCCCCGGGGTCCCCGACGCGTTCAAGGCCGAGGTCTTCGCCAAGTACCGCACGATCGATCAGAGCGGCGCCCGGCAGCGACGGGGTAGCGGCCTCGGGCTCTACCTGGTCAAGCTCGCGACGGAGGCGCATGGTGGGGTCGCAAGCGTCGAAGATCGCGACGCCGGGGGCGCCGTGTTCCGCATCAAGCTCCCGCGGGTCGCCTCGTAGACCGGCCCTTCACGAACGGCCGCGGCGGCCGATGAGGTACACGTGAGCATCACGCCCCGTCACTTCGGCAAGGTCCTCGTCATCGACGACGACCGCGCCATTCGCACGATGTGCAAGGCGGTGCTGGGTCGCGAAGGGTGGGACGTGGCGACGGCGCGGGACGGCGCCGAGGGGGTCGCCCACATCGAGGCCGCCGGCGGCGACCTCGACTGCGTGGTCTCCGACGTCAACATGCCCGTGCTCGACGGCTACGGCCTCCTGCGCGCCGTGCGCGATCTCGATCGCGACCTGCCGGTGCTCCTCATGACCGGCGAGCCCAAGCTCGACGGCGCGGTCGAGGCGATCGAGTACGGCGCGGTCAACTACCTGGCCAAGCCGTTCCACGCCGAGCGCCTCGCCGCGGCGGTCGCGTCGGCGGCGCGGCGCCACGGCGTCGCGCGCATGCGCCGG
>JAIOII010000906.1 GCA_019912685.1 Kofleriaceae bacterium | reverse complement strand
TGGCCGCGGCGCCCGGAGCTTCGGGTCTCGGAGCCGCCGCGGCGCCGTCTCGCGCGCCCGTCGGCGCGCCGCCGATCGCGCCCGTCGGCCGTCCGCCGATGGTCTCGGGCATCCCGACCAAGCGCTCGGCGCTGGTCGAGCGCACGCTGGCGAAGATGGGTCAGCGCCTCGCCGAGCTGTCGGGCCTCGAGCCGGGCAGCCCCGAGCTGATCGCGCTGCTCAAGCTCTCGACCGAGGTCGTCGAGCGCATCGTGTGGGAAGTCGTCCCGGAGCTGGCCGAGGCCATCATCCGCGAGAACCTGCACGACCTGTCGGCGAAGCGGTCGTCGAACTGATCTCGGCGATCTGCTAGGTTGCGGGGCCTGCCATGTCTTCCACGGCCCTCTCCAAGCAGTACGATCCATCCGACGTCGAGCCACGCTGGCTCCGCACGTGGCTCTCGCACGGCTACTACCACGCCGACGAGCAGAGCCCGACCGTCCCGTTCTCGATCACGCTGCCGCCGCCCAACGTCACGGGCTCGCTGCACATGGGCCACGCCCTCGGGTCGACGCTGCAGGACATCCTCATCCGCTGGCGTCGCATGCACGGCTTCAACGCGATGTGGATGCCGGGCACCGATCACGCGTCGATCGCGGTCCACGTGCTGCTCGAGAAGGAGCTGAAGCGGCGCGAGCAGAAGACGCGCTTCGATCTCGGCCGCGAGACGTTCCTCGAGCGCGCGTGGGTGTGGAAGGAGCGCTCGGGCAACCGCATCAGCGAGCAAGAGAAGGTGATGGGCTTCTCGCTCGACTGGGCGCGCGAGCGCTTCACGATGGACGATCAGTCGAACCGCGCCGTGCGCGAGGCGTTCGTCCGCCTCTACGAGGAAGGTCTCATCTACCGCGCCAAGCGGATGATCAACTGGGACCCGGCGAGCGAGACCGTGGTGAGCGACCTCGAGGTCGACACCGCCGAGGAGAACGGCCACCTCTGGGAGCTCCGGTACCCCCTCGCCGACGACCCGTCGCGCCACATCGTCGTGGCGACGACCCGCCCCGAGACGATGCTCGGCGACACCGGCGTCGCCGTCCACCCCGACGACGAGCGCTACAAGGATCTCGTCGGCAAGGAGGTCGAGCTGCCGCTCACCGGGCGCCGCATCCCGATCGTCGCCGACACGTTCGTCGAGAAGGAGTTCGGTTCGGGCGCCGTCAAGGTGACGCCCGCGCACGACTTCAACGACTACGAGTGCAGCCAGCGCACGGGCCTGCCGGTGCTGCAGGTGATCGACGCGCGCGGCAAGATGTGCGCGCCGGCGCCGGAGAAGTACGTCGGCATGTCGGTCGACGAGGCGCGCAAGGCGGTCGTCGCCGACCTCGAGGCGCTCGGGCTCCTCGGGAACATCAAGGACCACAAGGTGCCGCGCGGGCGCTCGCAGCGCTCGGGCGCGGTCGTCGAGCCGATGCTCATGGAGCAGTGGTTCGTGAAGACCAAGCCGCTCGCCGAGCCGGCGGTCGAGGCGGTCGAGAGCGGACGCACGCGCTTCGTCCCCGAGCTGTGGACGAAGACGTACATGCACTGGATGACCAACATCAAGGACTGGTGCATCTCGCGCCAGCTCTGGTGGGGGCACCGCATCCCGGCCTGGTACTGCGAGGCGTGCGCGCACATCACGGTGTCGCGCACCGACGCGACGGCGTGCGCGGCGTGCGGCGGGACGGCGTTGAAGCAGGACGAGGACATCCTCGACACCTGGTTCTCGTCGGCGCTCTGGCCGTTCTCGACGCTCGGCTGGCCGGAGAAGAACCGCGCGCTCACGACCTTCTATCCCAACAACGTCCTCGTCACCGGCCCCGACATCATCTTCTTCTGGGTCGCCCGCATGATGATGATGGGCATCAAGTTCATGGGGAAGGTGCCGTTCCGCACCGTCTACCTGACGTCGATCGTCACCGACGAGAACGGTGACAAGATGTCGAAGACCAAGGGCAACACGATCGACCCGCTCGACGTGGTGCACGGCGCCACGCTCGACGAGCTGCTCGACCGCGCCGAGACCGACATCGCCGACGAGAAGGCGCGCAACGCGGTCAAGAACAACGTCAGGAAGTACTTCCCCAAGGGCGTGCCCGCGATGGGCGCCGACGCGCTCCGCTTCGCGCTCGCCGCGCTCAACACCTCGGGCCGCTACATCCGGCTGTCGGTCGAGCGCGTCGAGGGCTACCGCAACTTCATCAACAAGCTGTGGAACGCGTCGCGCTTTGCGCTCATGAACCTCGACGGCCACGAGGCCGACACCTTCGAGGCGTCGCTCAACAACGGCTCCGCCCAGCTCGGGCTCGCCGACCGCTGGATCCTGTCGCGCGTGCAGCGCGTCGCGGCCGACGTCGACGCCGCGCTCGAGAGCTTCCGCTTCTCCGACGCGGCCAGCGCGATCTACCAGTTCGTCTGGCACGAGCTCTGCGACTGGTACATCGAGCTCGCCAAGCCGCACCTGCACCTGCCGAACGACGGCTCGGCCGCGAGCCCGCGCCGCCGCTTCGTGCAGGGCACGCTGGCGACGGTGCTCGAGCAGACGCTGCGGATGCTCCACCCGATGGCGCCGTTCGTCACCGAGGAGATCTGGCAGAAGCTGCCCAAGCCCGGGCACCTGCCGGCGTCGCTCATGGTGACGATCTATCCCCGGGGCGACGCGCGCTTCATCGACGAGGCCGCCGAGCAGGAGATGGCGGCGGTGCAGGAGGTCGCGGTCGCGGTGCGCATGCTGCGCTCGACCTACAACGTGCCGCCGTCGTGGAGCGTGCCGGTCGAGGTGCGCGTGCCCGACGACGCGCAGCGCGCGCTGATCGATCGTCACCGCGCGCTCGTCGAGAACGCGGCGCGCGTGACCATGAGCCTGGTCGCGAGCGGCGCGGTGATCCCGCAGGCGGCCAAGACCGTCGTCGGCGCGTGGGCCGAGGTCGTGATGCCGCTCGCCGGCCTCATCGACATCGAGGCCGAGAAGGCGCGCCTCACGAAGGACATCGCCAAGGCCGAGAAGGAGATCGGGAACCTCGAGAAGCGGCTCGCCAACCCGCAGTTCCTCGAGCGGGCCCCCGAGGACGTCGTGGCCGAGCTGCGCGGACGCCTCGACGACGAGGGCACCCGGAAGCGCCGGCTGATCGACGCGCTCGGCCAGCTCGGCCAGGGGTAGGATGGCTTCGTGGGCGACGAGCTGAACCTGACCCCCGACGGCTGCGCGCTCCTGGTCATCGACGTCCAGGACCGGCTGATCGCGGCCATGCCCGACGGCGCGCGCGCGGCGGTGGAGCGGAACCTCATCACGCTCGCCGCGGCGGCGGAGCGCTTCGCGCTGCCCGTCATCGTCACCGAGCAGTACCCGCGCGGGCTGGGGCGCACGACGCCCTCGGTCGCCGGCGCGCTCGAGCCGGTGAAGGGCGTCTGCTACTTCGAGAAGGTCGAGTTCGCGGCGTGCGCCGCGCCGGCGTGGCGCGAGGCGGTCGCCGGCATGAACCGGCGCACGTGGGTCGTCACCGGCATGGAGACCCACATCTGCGTGTACCAGACCGTGCGCGCGCTCCGCGCCGCCGGCCACACCGTGCACGTCGTCGCCGACGCGGTCGCGAGCCGCACCGAGGCGAACTGGCAGAACGGCCTCGACCTGTGCGCGCGCACGGGCGCCGTGATCACCAACACCGAGACCGTCGTGTTCGACCTCCTCGGCAAGGCCGGCACCGACGACTTCAAGGCGCTGTCGCGCCTGCTCAAGTAGCGCCGCCGCGCGGCTACGGGCAGCGCTGGCCGTAGCGGCCGAGGGCCTCGTCGAAGGCATCGCGGACGGCGTCGTCGGTGGCGAGGGCGTCGGTCGTGGAGACGCCGACGAGGCGCAGGCCCTTGGCGGCGTCGGGGACGAAGACGAGGTCGTGCTCGAGGCCCTCGCCGGCCGGGCTCGCGATCGAGCAGACGGCGTGCGAGGCGACGCCGGGGATGGTGACGGCGAGGCCGACGTTGTCGCAGGCGACGTCGTAGAGGAGGCCGGGGTCGTCGAGGGACGCGGTCGCGCGCTGCGCGAACGCGGCGAGCGCGGCGTCGAGGGCGGCGCCGCATCGGTGCGTGACCGCGCCGTCGGCGAGCTCGACGACGCCGGCGCCGCGATCGAGGACCTTGGCCCACGGGACGGTGGCGCGCACGAGGCCCCGCGCGAAGTCCTCGGTGGCGACCTCCGGCTTCTCGTCGGGCGCGCCCAGCCCGGTGCGCTTGCCGGCGCGGACGTCGGCCTCGTCGGGCTCGTCGTTGTCGTTCGTGGCATCGCCGCCGTCATCGAGGGCGGTCGGGCCGGCGTCGCCGCCGCGGGAGGTGGCCGGCGCCGCCGACTTCTTGCACGCGAACAGCGACAGCAGGAGCAGGAACGCCAGGCGCCTCATGACGCCGATGATGCATGACCGGCGAAGCGTTCGCGAGGCACCCAGGCGAATGCGGCGAGCGCCGGCACGATCATGGCGGCGGTGGCGGCGAAGAAGCCGGGCCAGCCCAGTTGCGCGACGAGCGGCGCGATCGTGAAGCCGAAGACGCGGCCGCCCACCGACGAGAGCGCGTTGAGGAGCGCGTACTGGGTCGCGGTGTGGCCGGGTGACGTCTGGCCCATGAGGAAGGCGACGAACGCGCTCGACGCGAGCGCGGTGCCGAAGCTATCGACGAAGGCGACGGCGAGGAAGAGCGGCAGCGGCGCGCCCGCCCAGGCGAGCAGCGCCCAGCCGAGGTT
>JAIOII010000905.1 GCA_019912685.1 Kofleriaceae bacterium | reverse complement strand
AGGCCGAGCAGCACCGGATAGGTGAGCTTGCCCTCGCGCAGGTCGGTGTAGAGCGCCTTGCCCGTCACCGCCGCGTCGCCGGCGAAGTCGAGGCAGTCGTCGACGATCTGGAAGGCGACGCCGAGGTCCAGGCCGAAGCGCTCGAGCCCACGCGCGACCTCGGGCGAGCACTCGCCGGCGCGCGCGCCGGCGCGCATCGCCCAGCGGAAGAGCGCCGCGGTCTTGCCCTCCGCCACGCGGAAGTAGTCCGCGAAGGGACTCCCCGGTGGGGAGTCCCGATGATCGATCGGTCCGGCAAGATCGCCGGACCGATCTGTACGGAACCGCTGGCTACGCTCGCGCGGGCCGTTGACCTGCCCGCGCCGCTCGAGCTGGAGCGACTCGGCGAGGATCATCTCCTCGATGATCGCGAGCATCTCGTCGAGCAGGTCGCCGTAGCCGGTGCCGCGGACGCGGCGGAGCGCGTCGACGAGCAGCCAGTCGCCGGCGAAGATCGACGCCGCGTTGCCGTAGATCGTCCGCGCCGTCGGCTCGCCGCGCCGCGTCTCCGCGATGTCGACCACGTCGTCGTGCAGCAACGTCGCCGTGTGCACGAGCTCGACCGCGACCGCGAGCTGCCGCGCGCGCTCGCCGAACCCGCTGCCGACCTTGGCGGCGAGCGCCACGCACATCGGCCGCAGGTGCTTGCCGCCGAGGTCCAGGAGATGATGCGCCGCCGCCTGGACGGCGCGCACCCCGCGCGGGACGGTCGCGAGGTCGCGCTCGAAGTCACGTAGCTCCGCGCCGATCCAGCGATCGAGGTCCGCCAGCCGCGCGGCCAGATCGAAGAGGCCTTGGGTGCCGACGACGGTGCTGAGCTGACCGACCGGGTGTGGCGAGCGTACGGCGGGCGCGTGCAGGGCGCTGGGCATCGAGGGCTCCTCGGCTTTCGGGGCTGCCGAGTGGATGCACTCGGATGTTTCAAAGATTCATGAAACTTCATGATTCAGCAAGATGATGTAGGGTGAATCGCGCACCGACCTGGAATCAATAGGGACTTCCGGCCTATCCTCCAGCCGTGCGCACGCGGCAGTCGAGGGAGCCCCGCGTCGTCGCCCGCTGCCAGGTCGAGTTCGATCGCCTGGACCGCCGGGTGACGGCGGAGTCGGAGGATCTCTCGCGTCGCGGGATCTTCGTTCGCACCGAGGAGCTCTTGCCGGTCGGCGCGGTCACCGAGATCGATATCGCGCTCCCCGACGGCGTCGGCTTCAAGGTGTACGCGCGCGTCGCGCACCTGCTCTCGCCGTCGGCGGCGCGCGCGCTCGGCCGTCACGTCGGCATGGGCCTCGAGTTCCTCGAGACCGAGGGCGGTGGCCTCGAGGCGCTGTCCGCGTACCTCGACAACCTGATCGAGGAGCTCACGCCGCCGCCGCGCACCCTGCCGTCGACGAGCCTGGTCTTCGTCGCCGAGCCGTCGCGCCCGCTGCGCGAGCGGATCGCGCTCGCGCTCGAGACCGCGGGCTTCACCGTCGAGACCTACCACGACGGCGCCGAGGTCTATCGCGCCGCCTCGGCGCAGACGCCCGACCTCCTCATCGCGGCGACGGCGATGCCGCTCATGGACGGGCTCACGCTCGTGCGGACGCTGAGCGTGCACCCGCGCCTCTCGAGCCTGCCGGTGGTGCTCACGAGCGACGATCCGTCGGACCTCACGCGGCTCGAGGCGTTCCGCCTCGGCGTGCGCGACTACATCAGCAAGCCCTTCCACGAGGAGGAGCTCGTCATCCGCGTGCATCGCATCGCGGTCAGCGCGCCGCGCGGCAGCGCCGAGGCCGCGATGCTGCGCGGCAACCTCGCCGAGATCTCGATCGGCACGCTCCTGTCGCTGCTCGAGTTCGAGCGCAAGTCGGGCATCCTCGTCGTCCTCACCGACAGCGAGGCCGCGCGCCTGTTCGTCGCCGAGGGCAGGGTGGTGAAGGTCGAATCACCGCGCGACGGGACCGCCCGCGATCGGCTGATGACCGTCCTCGACTGGACGTCCGGCGAGTTCGAGTTCTCCGGGTGCGAGGTGGTCGGCGCCGACGAGCTCGGTCAGGCCACCACCATGCTCCTCCTGGAGCACGCGCGCCTGAGCGACGAGCGCAAGCGCGGCTGATTCCGGCGCGGGCTCAGGAATGCGCCGATCCGCCCGATGGTTCTGTCCACCGCCCCCGTCCTTCGGGGCTCCTTGCTCCGATGCGTAGCCTGGCCGCCATCGTCCTCCTCTGCTGCCTCGGCGACGCCGGCGCTCGCG
>JAIOII010000904.1 GCA_019912685.1 Kofleriaceae bacterium | reverse complement strand
CTCGCCGGCGCGCCGCCGCGCAGCCAGAGCTCGTCGGCCCGCTACCGCGCCCACGTGTGCATCGACGTCGACGGCGTGGTGCGGACCGCGGTGGTGCTCGACGGACCGCCGCGCCTGCACGCGCGCATCGTGCGGGCGCTCCTGCGCTGGCGTTACCGCCCGTACCGCGATCCCGCCGGGCCGCGGCCGGTCTGCTTCGAGGTCGCGTCGCGGGTGCACAAACGCGCTCCGGGCTCGCGTCCGTGAAGCGTCGTCGCTGAAGCGCGTTTCGACCGGTCTCGCCCGCCCGATCGAACAGGGCTTGCCCGCCTCCTTACCATTTGGTAAGGAGGAGCAGACCAGATGGTAGCGGCAGCTGCAGCGCGGAAGACGTCGGTTCGCGATCAGGTGGTCGCGGAGGCGACGCGGCTGTTCGCGGCGAGCGGGTTCGACGCGACGCCGCTCCAGGACATCGCCGACGCGGTCGGGGTGTCGAAGCAGGCCGTGCTCCACCACTTCCCGTCGAAGGAGCACATCCGGCGCGGCGTGATGGACGCGATCTTCGCGCACTGGCGCGAACAGCTGCCGCGCCTCCTGCTCTCCGCGACCGAGAGCCACGCGCGCTTCGACGCCGTGCTCGGCGAGGTCTACCGCTTCTTCGCCGCGAACCCCGACCGCGCGCGCTTCATCGCGCGCGAGACCCTCGACCGGCCGGCGCAGGCGCGCGCGATGCTCGGCCACATCGCGCCGCTGCTGCGCGGCATCGCCGGGTACATCCGCGCCGGCCTCGGCGAGGAGCCGGACGACGTCGATCCCGACGCGTACGTCGTGCACGTCATGCAGCTGGTCGTGAGCGCGACCGCGATGGCCGAGGTCACGAGCGGCCTGCTCGGCGAGGGCGCCGCCGGCCGCGCCCGCTACGACCGCGAGCTGACGCGCATCGCGAAGGCGAGCCTGTTCGGGCGCCGCGGCGCGCGGCCGCGCGAGGTCGCGGCGCCGGGGAAGAAGCCGGCCAAGGCCCGCGGGAAGCGGACCCGCGGAGACCGCGTGAGGAGTCGATCATGAGCCCCGTCCCGTTCAAGCACATCCTCGAGCAGGGCCCGATGCTGCGCGCGCTGGGCGCGACGGCGATCGGCGCCGCGCGCGGCCCCCGATCGTCGGAGAAGCCGGCCACGCCGGGGCCGTGGATCGAGGCCGCGGCGAAGGCGCCGTCGAGCGACCTCGTGCGCGCGTTCGTCGCGTTCACGCGCGGCGACCAGGCGTCGTACCGCGGCGTCGTGCCGCCGCACCTGTTCCCGCAGTGGACGCTCGCCAGCGCCTCGCGCGCGCTCGCCGGCGTGCCCTACCCGCTCCAGAAGATCGTCAACGCCGGCGTGACGCTCGCCATCCGGGCGCCGATCCCCGCCGGCGAGCCGCTCGTCGTGCGCGCGCGCCTCGAGGCGCTCGACGAGAGCCCGACGCGCGTCGTCATGACCACGCGCATCGAGACCGGCCCGAGGGCCGCGCCCGACGCGCTCGTCGCCGAGCTGCGCACGTACGTGCCGCTGGCGAGGCCCGAGGGCGCGCCCAGGGCGAACGGCGCGCCCAAGCCCGAGACGCCGCGCGTCCCCGACGACGCACGCGAGCTCGCCTACCTGCGCGTCGCCGCGAGCGCCGGGCTCGACTTCGCGAAGCTCACCGGCGACTTCAACCCGATCCACTGGATCCCCGCGTACGCGCGCGCCGCCGGCTTCAAGGCGTGCATCCTCCACGGCTTCGGCGAGCTCGCGCTCGCGACGTCCGCGCTCGTGAAGGGCCTCCTCTCCGGCGACGCCACGAGGCTGCGCGCGATCGAGGCCCGCTTCACCAAGCCCTTCGTCCTGCCCGGGAAGCTGGGCATCTACGTCACCGACGCCGGCGAGCTCTTCGCCGGCGACGCGCCCGGCGCCGCCGCCTACCTCGCCGGGCGCTTCGAGATCGCCGCCACCGGAGGTCCACGATGAACGACGTCCTGCTCATCCTCAGCAAGTCCCCCACGGCGCGCAACGTCCTCGGCGCGCTCAAGCTCCCCATCCCGCTGCCCGAGCCGCTCGCGCGCGGCGACGGCGCGTGGGTCGCGCGCC
>JAIOII010000903.1 GCA_019912685.1 Kofleriaceae bacterium | reverse complement strand
GCCGGCCAGGTCGGGATCGTGGCGAGCGCGGCCGAGGACGGCGCCACCGTCGCCGCCGGCGACGAGATCGTGCGCTTCAAGGGGAGCTCGGCGATGGAGCAGAAGCTCGTCGGCCTCGACTACGACATCGACACGCGCGTGCCCAAGCAGCTCGCCGACGCGCAGAAGAAGAAGACCGCCGCCGCGGCCGCGGGGCGCCCGACGAAGCAGTACGAGGACTTCATCTCCGAGCGCACGAAGCGGCTCGAGCAGAAGGTCGCCGAGCGCGACGCGCTCCGGCTCGAGATGGAGTCGCTGATCGTGAAGGCGCCCGTCGGCGGCGTGGTCGCGATGCAGATCGCCAGCGGCAAGCGCGCCGCAGCCGATCAGGTGATCGCGACGGTGACGCCGGCGCCGGCCCTGACGGCGACGTTCACGCTGCCCGCGGGCTACACCGGCAAGGTGCCGGCCGTCGACGCGTCGGTTCGCGTCGCGGTGAAGGCGACGCCTGCGACCAAGGCGAACTGCACCGTCACCGCGGTGGCGGCGCCGACGGTCACCGTCGTGTGCCCGCACGACGCGGGCATCGCGCCCGGCACCGAGATCGTTCTCGAATAGCTACGGCGGCGGGTGGAGCGTGCTCACGGCAGCTTCGGCTCGTGGTTCGAGAGATTCGAGACCGCGATGTGCCGACACTCCTCGTGGTCGTCCCACGAGAACGCGATCTGCGAGTCCGACGTGAACGCGAAGGTGACCGCGACGATCGTCGGGTCCTGCGTCATGCAGCGCGCGAAGTTCCCCTTCGCGTCGACGGCGATGCACGTCGCCTGGTTCACCCGGTTGGTGGGATCGTAGAACGTCGAGCAGCCGATGCTCTGCCTCGGGTCGGCGCTGTTGCGCGCGCTCCCGAGCGAGCCGTAGGCTCGCTGCGCCCCGGCGTCGATGGTGACGGTCCACAGGTCCTTGCGACCGGCGGTGGCGCGGGTGGCGCCGGCGATCGCGAACGCGATGGCGGCGGAGAGCGAGGCGGCGAGAATCGTCTTGATACGCGGTGACATCGAGTCCTCCTGTCTCCAGGAGGCGGCCCGCCGCGCAGGTCGCAGAAAAAGATCACTCGGCGGGAGTGACCTTCTTCACGCGCAGGATCGGGCCGGTCATGCCGAAGCCGAACGCGTCCTTGTCGACCTTGCCCTCGACCTCGACCTTCTGCCCCGCGACCAGGTCGCGCGCGCCGTCGAGCTGGTACTGGTCGCCGTCGGACGTGACCAGGAGCCAGTGACCGCCCTCGAGATCGCTGCGTTGCACGGTGCCGGTGAACTTGGCCATGAGGAGAACGTAGCACGGTGAAATCGGGCCCGTTACGCAAGGAAGGCCTCAGGCCTCGGGCCTCAGGTCCCAGAAAGAGAAGGCGTCAGGCTTCAGGGCGATTGCGTGGTGATGCCCGTTCTCAGGGACTGATGCCTGACGCCTGAGGCCTTCCTTGCGTGACGGGCGCCTCGTTCTCCCAGTCCCTCTCCCGTCAGTACGTCAGGTCGTCCTTCACGTAGTCGCGGTCGACCACGAGCGGCTGCTCGTACACCTTGCCGGTGTACAGGTACGCGTACCGCGCGTAGTTCTCGGTCACCTTCTTCATGTACTCGCGCGTCTGCATGTAGCTCACCAGCTCGACGAGCTCGTCGATGGGGCGATCGCCGTGCTGATCGATCCAGCGCATGACGGGGCGCGGGCCGCTGTTGAACGAGCCGGCGCCGAGCGGGATCTGGCCCTTGAACTTCGCGAGCAGGTGCCCGATGTACCAGCTGCCCGTCCGCACGTTGAACTCCGGATCGTAGAGGTCGCCGGGCGCGTACGGCAGCTTGAGCTGCTTCGCGACGCGGATCGTGGTCGCGGGGATCATCTGCAGGAGGCCCTGCGCGTCCGCGTACGAGAGGACGTGCGGGTCGTAGCCGCTCTCCTTGCGCATGATCGCGTAGAGGTAGTGCGGCGGGTTCTGGCCGATCGCCGCGTGCTTCTCGACGAGCGTCTTGTACGCCTCGGGGTACGCGTGCTGCCACCAGAAGCGCGCCGGGCCCTCGGCGGGCGTGTCGAGCGCCCCGCCGTCGTAGGCGAGCGCGAGCATCCACGGCCGGTTCCAGTTGGAGCCCTTGCCGTAGCGATCGAAGAGCACGGCGAGCACGTCGGCGCGCTTGTGGCGCTTGAGCAGCGTCTTCTCGGCGCGCCGGAGCTCGCGGCCGGCGTCGATGTCGAGCCCGGCCTCCTCGAGCTCGTCGAAGCGCCGGATCGCCGGGTCGGCGGCGACGCGCGCGTCGATCCGCGCCGACAC
>JAIOII010000902.1 GCA_019912685.1 Kofleriaceae bacterium | reverse complement strand
CTCGCTTCCTGCGCAACGATCCGGCCGCGCTCGCCGCGGTCCTCGCCCGGGACCGCGAGGCGCTGGACACGACGACGCTGCGGGCGCCGCTCTTCACCTGGGCGGGCGCGCAGGACGCGCTCGCCCCGCTCGTCGAGCGCTTCGCCGGTCAGCACGGCGGCACGTTCCTGCGCGTACCGGATACGGGGCACTTCGCGGCGTTCGACGATCCGGTCGTGCTGTGCGCCGCGAGCTCGTGGATCACCACGTCCCGCACGTACGCGCGGTAGCTGCGTGGCGGCCGACCGAGGAGCTCGGTCGTCCGCGCCAGCTCCGGACCGGCAAGACGCCGCTCGAGGTCCGCCAGGCCGCGGCCGTGCTGACGCCCTGAGCCATCACTTCGCCCTGGCGAAGCGCAGGTACGGGAGCTTGACGACGATCTCGCCGAACCTGGCGCGGGCCGCGGCATCGTCGAGGCTCAGCGCGACGATGACGTCCTGCCCCGGCGTCCAGTCCGCGGGGGTCGCGATCGGGACGCCGTCCGTGGCTTGCACCGCGTCGAGGGCGCGAAGGATCTCGACGAAGTTCCGGCCGACCGACATCGGGTAGCTCATGGTGAGCCGGATCTTCTTGTCGGGCCCGACGATGAAGACCGTGCGTACGGTCGCGCTGTGCGCCGGCGTGCGGCCGTCGGGGAGGTAGGCGTCCGCCGGCAGCATGTCGTAGAGCTTCGCGACGGTCAGCGACGTGTCATCGATGATCGGGAAGTCGGCGGGGCTTCCCGCGAACGCCTCGATGTCCTTCTTCCACTTGTGGTGCTCCTCGACGTTGTCGACGGAGATCCCCATCACCTTGGTGTTCCGCTTCGCGAACTCCGGGAGGAGCCGCGAGACGGCGCCGAACTCCGTCGTGCACACCGGCGTGAAGTCCTTGGGGTGGGAGAAGAGGATCGCGTAGCTGTTGCCCACCCACTGGTGAAACGAGATCGGTCCCGCGGTGGAGTCGGCCTGGAAGTCGGGCGCCGTATCGTTGATTCGCAGTCCCATGGTCTGCCTCCTGATCGTGCTCTGGGTCTCGTGTCGTCTTCGTGACCTACGTGGAACGGCTGCGGGTGCATGACGCCACGGCACGTGTGAACGGATCAAGGGGCCGCGCCGGGGAATCCCCGCGCCGCGAGCTCGTGGATCGCCGCGACGAGCTGGTCGGCGTCCTCGAACATGAACACGTGGTCCGAGCCCGACGCCTCGACGTAGCGCACGTCGCGCAGCCCGTGCGCGAGCTCGCGTCCATTCTCGACGCGAATGACCCGGTCGTCGCGATGGTGCAGGACGATGGCCGGCGCGGCGACGCGCGCGAGCGCATCGCGGGCGTCGACCTCGACGTTCATCTCGACGAGATCGAGCGCCGCGCCCGGGCTGGCCCCCGTGAGCTCGCTCTCCGCGGCCCATCGCCGCAGCGCCTCGTCATCGCGTCCGGGGAACATCGCGCGCACCGTGGCGCCGCTGCCCCACGCCGTCCTCGCGTACGTGCGCAGCGCGGCGACCTCGGCGTCGCTCCATCCCGCGTCGTGGCCGACCATGCGCGCGAAGGCGCCGACGAGCACGAGGCCACGCACCGCCGTCGGGTGCTCGGCCGCGAACGCCATCGCGACCGGAGCGCCTTCGCTGTAGCCCACGAGGATGGCGCTACCGTCGGGCACGCCGGCCGCGCCCAGCACGGCGAGCAGATCGGCCGCCCGATCCGCGAGCGACGCGCGCGCCTTCACCCGATCGGACAGCCCGACCCCACGTCGATCGAAGAGCAGCACGCGGTGCGCGCGCGCGAGCTGCTCGACGAACACCGCCGGGGTGTCGTGCGTGGCGTAGGCGCTCATCGGGAACGCCCAGCCCGGGACGAGGACGACGGTCGCGTCTGCGCGCTCGTCCCCGAGCGTTCGCCACGCGAGATGCAACCCATCGCGCGTCTCCACGAAGCGTGGCGCCGGCCAGGCGCGCCGATCGGCGGCCGGCGCCGCGTCGCCCTCCACCTTGCCGACGAAGCGGTAGCCGCGTCGAGCGTGCGTCTCGATCAGCTCTCCGCTCGCGCCGGCGAGCGCCTGTCGCGCGTGGCTCACCGCGCGCTGCAACGACGCGTCGGTCACCCTGGCGCCCTGCCACAGCTGGTCGAGGAGCTCCTGCTTGGCGACGACGCGCTCGCGATGCGCGACGAGGTACACGAGGAAGTCGAAGACCTGGGGCTGCATCGCGCGCACCTCGTCCCCGCGCCGCAGCTCGCGCCGCGCGACGTCGAGGACGAAGCCGTCGAACCGGTACATGCTGGGTCTACTTTGCCACGAGCACCCCGGGCAACAGGGCTCGCGAGGAGTCGCCCGTGCTATACGTCCACGCGCGCGAGCGTGCTGGAACTGGTAGACAGTGCAGGCTTAGGACCTGCTGAGCGAAAGCTCGTGGGGGTTCGAGTCCCCCCGCTCGCAC
>JAIOII010000091.1 GCA_019912685.1 Kofleriaceae bacterium | reverse complement strand
CGCTCGAGGTGGCGCGCGACCTCCTCCTGCGCCGCCGGGCCGCGGCCCTCGGGCCGGAGCTCGAGCCACTGCGCGGCGAGGCGGTGGTAGCGGCGGCGCACGGTGTCGTCGAGGCCCTTCAGCACCAGCGACCACAGGATCGGGTACGCGAAGCGCAGCTCGCGCTCGCCCTGCATCTGCGGCGGATCGACCTCGACGAGCCACTCGCGCTCGATCAGCTTGGTGAGCGAGGCGCTGACCGTGACGCGCGAGTGATCGCCCGAGGCGGCGATCTGCGACAGTGTCGGTCCGTCAGGATCCGTGGTCTCGAGATGGATCGCGCGCTCGAGGGCGAGCACGGCGTCCATCCAGCAGACCTCGCCGACCACGGCCGCCATCTCGAGCACGCGGCGATCGACCGGATCCATGACCGCCAGGCGCCCGGCGACGAGCTCCTCGTACGTGCGCGGCAGCTCGGTCGCGGCGAGGCGGTCGCTGTCGAGGCGCCACGTGGCGCCCGGACCACGGACGATGCAGTCGCTCTCGAGCAGCAGGCGGACGAGCTCGTGGATCGCACGCGGCGAGCCGCCGAGCGAGCGCGCGTGCGCCAGGAGGCGGTCGGGCACGGTGCCGAGCGGGAGCAAGAGCTCGCGCAGGAGCGCGTCGGCGTCCATGGGCGTGAGCGGCCCGAGCTCGATCTTCTCGGGCGCGGCGTCGCCCTCGCCGAAGCTGGGGTGGCGCTCGTAGAGCGCCGCCTGCGCCGTCGACACCAGCAGGATGCGCGAGCTGCGCAGGCCGGCGCACACGTACCGGCAGAGGTTGATCGTCTCCGGGCCCGCGAGCTCGAGGTTCTCGAGGACGAGGAGGAGCGGGTGCTGGTCGGCGTCGGCGGCGAGGAAGCGCCGTACGGCGAGGAACGTGCGGGTCTCGAGCTGCGACGGCGACTCGACGAGCGGGCCGACCACCGGGCTGTCGTCGAAGCCGACGCGCATGAGGTGCGCGATCAGGTGCGCGACCTCGGTCACCCGCGCGGGCGGGAGCACGTCGGCGACGCCCGCCATGACCCGCTCGCGGCTCTCCTGGAGGGGCGCGCCGGGCGCGATCCCGAAGCGCTGCGCGAAGAGGCGGGCGAACGCCGTGTAGGCGCCGGCGCCCTCGTCGGCGGCGCCCGTGAGCACGCGGACGTCGGGGGCGGCGTCCCGGCACGCCTTGGCGACCTCGGCCACGAGCCGGCTCTTGCCCATGCCGGGCTCGGCCACGATGATCGCCGCGGCCATCGCGCGGTCGGCGAGTGCCGTCTTGAACCGCTGGGTCAGGAGGTCGAGCGCCGAGCGGCGGCCGGTGAAGCGGGTGCGCAGGTCGTAGACTGTGGGGATGGCGATCGTGCGCTCGTCCTCGCCTTCGCCGAACAGATCGCCGTCCAGGGGCCCCGACACGGCCGCAGCGTACCACGGCGTCCCGGAACCATCTGAATTTCTGCGGATTTCCATGCGGCTTCCCCCGTTCGAGCGGCGCGGAAGCTAATGTGTGTGCAGGTGGTTGTCAATCGGCAACTTCCGGCCCGCAGCGCGCCAGGAGCGCGTCCCGGAAGCGCTCGGTCCGGGCCTCGACCTCGGGGGGCACCGGGCGCGGCGTCTCGCCGTCGCGAAGGAAGTAGTGCAGGGACACCGGGAGGATCGGCTCCTTGCCACGTCGGACGCGCGCGCAGTTCCAGGCCTCGAGGTCGGCGAGCACGCCCGGGAACGCCAGCGCGGTCACGCGCTCGGTGTCGTGGAGGAGGACGATGCCGCCGCGGGCCTGGATGATCGCGTCGAGCACGGCCGCGCGCAGCGGCTCGGGATCGGTGAACGCCCAGTCGCGCGGGTCGACGTTCCAGCGCACCTCGGTGAGGCCACGGGCCGCGAGCGCGGCGCGCAGGGTCGGCGAGCTGGCGCCGTACGGCGGCCGGACCGTCGTGGGGCGCGTGCCCGTCTCCGCCTCGACGATCGCGGCCAGGCGATCGAGCTCGGCGTCGCGCGCGGCCGGCGCCAGCGCCGTCAGGCGCGCGTGGCCGAAGGTGTGGTTGCCGATCGCGTGGCCGGCGCGGGCGATCGCGCCGAGGAGCGCGCGCCGCTTCGGCCGGTCGGCGAGGTCGCGGCCGACGACGAAGAACGTCGCCGGCACGTCGTGCTTCGCCAGCGCGCGCAGGATGCGCGGCGTGAACGTCTCGCTCGGGCCGTCGTCGAACGTGAACGCGACCATGTAGCGCGGACCGTCGCCGCGCGTCGGTGCCGCGCCGCCGAGGCCGTCGTGCCCGTGCGCGCTCTCCGCCCACGCGCTCCCCGCGCCGAGCGTCAGCGCGATCCCCACGAGCAGGCGGCGGAGCACGTCGAGATGGTACCCTCGAACCGTGGGACGCGTCGTCGCCACGACACACCTCCCGGGTGATCCGGCGCGGCTCCTCGAAGGTCACGCGTGGTGCGGCCCGGCCGCGGGCGAGGACGCATGGCCGCGGGCGCGCTGGCTCGCCGAGCTGGCGACCGCCGACGCGCTCGTCTGCCTGCTCTCGGATCGCATCGACGCCGCGGCGCTCGACGCCGGGCCGCACCACGCGTGACC
>JAIOII010000901.1 GCA_019912685.1 Kofleriaceae bacterium | reverse complement strand
GGCGCTCGCCGGCGCCGACGTGCGGCTGCACGGCGAGGTCCCGCCCGGCGACGGCGGGCTGGCGCTCGGCCAGGCCCTCGTCGCCGACGCGATCGTCCGGAGGGGAGGCTGACATGTGTCTCGGTGTTCCAGGCCGCGTGGTCTCCGTCGACGGTGACGTCGCGATGGTCGACTTCTGGGGCGTCCAGAAGCCGATCCGGCTCGACGTCGTCGACGCGCCGGTCGCGCCCGGCGACTACGTGCTCAACCACGTCGGGTTCGCGATCCGGCGCATCGCGGCCGAGGAGATCGGCGACACGCTCGCCCTCTACGACGAGCTCCTGCGTCGCTCCGACGAGGACGATCTGATGGCGGCCGACGTCCGCGGTGAGCTCGCCGCGGCCGAGGCGGCAGGAACCAGTGGAGGCGTCCGGTGATGGAGCCGGTCGTCCCGTTGCGCTTCCGCGATCCGAAACGCGCGCGCGCGCTGACCGACGCGCTCACTCACCAGGCGCAGCGGCTCGGCCGCGCCCCGGTGTCGATCATGCACGTGTGCGGCAGCCACGAGCAGGCGATCGCGCGCTTCGGGCTGCGGGCGGCGTTCCCGCGCGAGCTCGACGTCATCATGGGCCCCGGCTGCCCGGTCTGCGTCACCGACGTGCCGGAGGTCGACGAGGCCGTGGCCCTGGCGCTCGAAGGCGTCCGCATCGCGACGTACGGCGACATGCTGCGCGTGCCGGGGACCTCGAAGTCGCTCGCCGACGCGCGCGCCGCCGGCGCCCGGATCGACGTCGTCTACAGCATCTCGCAGGCCGTCGAGCTGGCGCGCACGATCGACGAGCCGCTCGTGTTCTTCGCGTCGGGCTTCGAGACCACCGCGGTGGCGACCGCCGCCGTCATCATGGCCGGCCCGCCCGACAACTTCTCGGTGCTCTCGGCGCACAAGTACATCCCGCCGGTGATGGAGATCGTCGCCGAGATGCCGGGCACGCGCATCGAGGGCTTCCTCGCCGCCGGCCACGCCGCCACGATCACCGGCTCGGCGGTCTTCGAGCCCTTCGTCGCCCGCCACAAGATCCCCGTCGTCGTCGCCGGCTTCGAGCCGCTCGACGTGCTCGCCGGGCTGGTGCGCCTCGTCGAGCTGATCGCCGACGGCGACGCGCGCGTCGACAACGCCTACCCGCGCTGCGTCGACCGGGACGGCAACCGCGGGGCGCAGGCGCTCCTGTGGAGCGTCTTCCGCCCGATCGGCGGCCGCTGGCGCGGCATCGCCCACGTGCCGAACGGCAACCTGCGGCTGCGCGACGAGCACGCCCGCTGGGACACGCGGCGGCGCTTCGACATCGACTGCTCGCCGCTGTGGGATCACGCGCCGCGCGGCCTCGTCCAGCTCTGCCAGTGCGGCGACATCATGGCCGGCATCGCCTCGCCGCGTGACTGCGCGCTGTTCGGTACGTCGTGCACGCCCGACCAGCCGGTCGGCGCGTGCATGGTGAGCGCCGAGGGCACCTGCCGCATCTGGCACCAGTACGGCGGGCACCCCGACCTGCGTGACGGAGGTGAGGCATGAGGGCCCTGCGACCGGTCGGCGACCGCATCACGATGGAGCACGGCGCCGGCGGCGGCGCGATGCGCGCGCTCATCGAACAGATCTTCGCCGACGGGCTCGGCGACGTCGCGTCCGGCGGCATCGGCCTCGCCGCGATGGACGACGGCGCCGTCTTGCCCGTCGGCGACGACCGCTGGCTCGTGATCACGACCGACTCGCACGTGATCCAGCCGATCTTCTTCCCGGGCGGTGACATCGGACGGCTGTCGGTGAGCGGCACCGTCAACGACCTGGCGATGATGGGCGCGACCGAGCCGCTCGCGCTCACCTGCGCGACGATCCTCGAGGACGGCTTCCGCCGCGACGACCTCGAGCGGATCTGGCGCTCGATCCGCGCGACCTGCGGCGAGGCCGGCACCACGGTGGTCACCGGCGACACCAAGGTGATGCGGCACGGCGAGCTCGACGGGATCGTGCTCAACACGACCGGCATCGCGCTCACCGACCGCTTCGTCGGCGACGCGGGGCTGCGCCCGGGCGACCGCATCCTCGTCACCGGCACGGTCGGCGACCACGGGCTCGCGATCATGGCGACGCGCAACGAGCTCGCCCTCGAGACCGCGCTGTGCTCCGACGTCGGGCCCATCAACGGCCTCGTCCGCGCCCTGCTCGACGCGGCCGGCCCCGGCGGCGTGGCCGCCATGAAGGACCCGACGCGCGGCGGCGTGTCGAGCGCGCTCCACGAGATGGCGGCCAAGAGCAAGGTCGGCGTCGTGATCGACGAGCAGGCCGTGCCGCTGCGCGACGAGGTCCGCGCCGTCGGCGAGCTCCTCGGGATCGATCCCCTGCTCGCCGCCAACGAGGGCAAGGCGGTGCTCGGCGTGCGCCCCGACGTCGCCGACGCCGTGCTCGCCGCCGCCCGCGCGCACCCGCTGGGGAGAGACGCCGCGATCATCGGCGTGTGCGTCACCGAGCGCCCGGGCGCCGTCGTGCTCGACACCGGCTTCGGCCGCCGCCTGCTCGGCGAGGCGACCGGCGAGCTCCTGCCGAGGATCTGCTGAGGACCACACCATGACGACCACGATGACCATGCCGCACATCCGGGTCGAGAAGGACGACGGGATCGGGATCCTGACCATCGCGCGTCGCGAGCGGTTCAACGCGATGGACGTCGAGACCGCGCAGGACTTCCGCAAGGCCGGGCTCTCGCTCGCGCGCGACAAGGACGTCCGCGCCGTGATCCTCCGGGGGGAGGGCGGCGTCTTCTGTAGCGGCGCCGATCTCAAGTACATCGCGGCCGGCGGCGCGGAGAGCGACCTCGGCTACCTGCAGCCGGCGCCGACCGACGGTTACGGTCGCGTGTTCAAGCAGATCCTCGAGTACATCCACAGCACGATCTCCGAGATCCGGCGCGCGCCGAAGCCGTTCATCGCCGCCGTCGACGGACCGGCCGCCGCCGGCGGGCTCGGCATCGCGATGTCCTGCGACCTCGTGATCGCGTCGGAGCGCGCGTGGTTCGAGTGGGCCTACCTGAAGACCGGCCTCACCGGCGCCGAGAGCTCGACGTTCTTCCTGCCGCGCCTCGTCGGCTTCCGCCGGGCGATGGAGCTCGTGCTGCTCAGCCCGCGGCTCTCGGCGCGCGAGGCGCTCGCCGAGGGCCTCATCAACGCGGTCCACCCCGACGGCGAGCTCGACGCGGCGGCGCGCGCCCTCGCGGCGCGGCTGGCGGCGTTGCCGACCGAGGCGGTCGGCGTGGCCAAGAACCTGCTCAACCGCGCCGCCGGCATGGACCGCATCGACGTCCACCTCGACAGCGAGCTCGCCGAGCTGGCCCGCATCGCCGACGGCGCCAACTTCGCCGAGGGGCTCGACGCCTTCTTCGCGCGGCGGGCGCCGCGCTTCGGGAGCGCCTGATGCACGAGTACTCGATCGTCGGCGCGCTGATCGAGCAGGTCGCTCGCGAGGCGGACGCGCGCGGCGCCCGCGTCCACCGCCTGCACGTCGCGATCGGCGAGCTCGCGGGGGTCGACGTCGAGCTCCTGCGCACCGCCTACGACACGTTCCGGCCGGCGACCGTGTGCGCCGACGCCGAGCTCGACGTCCGCGCCGTCGCCGCCGACTGGCGCTGTCCGGGATGCGGACGCTCCTTCCGCCGCGGGATGCGGCTCCAGTGCTCCGACTGCGGGCGTCCCGCGCGGCTCGCCGGCGGCGACGAGATCGTCCTCGAACGCATCGAGCTGGAGGTCCCGGAGATGGAGGCACCCCATGTGCACTGATTGTGGCTGCGGAGATCCCGACGTCGTCCCGGTCGAGGTGCAGCACCGCATCCTGTCCGACAACGACGCCCAGGCGCGGCACAACCGCGCGCACTTCGAGCAGGCCGGCGTGCTCGCGATCAACCTGATGGGCTCGCCCGGCGCCGGCAAGACGGCGCTGCTCGAGGCGACGGCGCGTGCCGCGGCCGGACGCCTCCGCCTCGGCGCGGTCTCCGGTGACCTGGCAACCGATCGCGACGCGGTGCGGCTCAACGCCGCGGGCGTGCCGTCGGCGGCGATCACCACCGGCTCGGCCTGCCACCTCGACGCGCGCCTCGTCCACAAGGCGCTCCACGACCTGCCCTGGCGCAGCCACGACGTCTTCTTCATCGAGAACGTCGGCAACCTCGTGTGCCCGGCGGTCTACGACCTCGGCCAGGCCGCCAACGTCGTCGCGCTCTCGGTCACCGAGGGCGAGGACAAGCCGATCAAGTACCCGGTGATGTTCCGCACCGCGGACCTCGTCCTGCTCACCAAGGTCGACCTCCTGCCCCACCTCGACTTCGACGAGGGCGCGCTCGAGGACGGCCTCGCGCGCGTGATGCCGCGCCCGAACCTCCTCCGCGTGTCGGCGAGGACCGGCGAGGGCATCGACGCGTGGCTCGCGTGGCTCGACGCCCGACGACAGCCGGTGCAGCTGGGCCGCCACTTCCACCTCCACGGCAACCTGGTGCGGCCGTGATGGACGGGCTGGCGATGACCCTCGGGATCGCGGCGATCTCGATCGGCGCGCTCCACTCGCTCGCGCCCGATCACTGGATCCCGATCGCGGCGGTCGGCCGCGCGCGCAACTGGAGCGCGGGGCGGACGGCGCGGGTCGTGCTCGCGTGTGGCTTCGGCCACGTCACCGTATCCGTGATCCTCGCGCTCGTCGCGCTCGCGCTCGGGCGCGCGACCATCACGGCGGTGGGCGAGCGCGTCGCGTCGGTGTCGGGCGTGCTGCTCGTCGGCTTCGGCGTGGCGTACGCCGTCTGGGGCATGCGCCACGCGCTCGCGCACCGGCTCCACGGCCATCACCATCGTCACTACGACCACGTCCATGACCCCGGGCGCGTCGGGGCGTGGTCGCTGTTCGCCATCTACTGCGCGGATCCGTGCGTCGCGCTGATCCCGATCCTGTTCGCCGCCGCGCCGCTGCCGGCGACCTCGACGATCGCCATCGTCGTCGCCTACGAGGTCGCGACGATCGCGTCGATGGTGACGATGGTCTCGCTCGCCCGGGCCGGCGCCGGCTTCCTGCGCGGCCGCTGGACCGAGCAGTGGGCCGACAGCGCCGCCGGCGGCTCGATCGCCCTCACCGGCATCGCCGTCGCGCTGCTCGGCTGGTGAGCGCACCACCTGCCGCGCGGTGCAGCGCGCACGCAAGCCCTGCGCGCCGCGCCCGCGTTCCGCCGGGTTTTCGTGGGCACGGACACTGCACACTTCCTCGCTGGATGCATGCACCCGCAACAGCCGACGACCTCGGCCTCCTGCTCGCGACCGAGCAGCGGCTCGAGCGCGCGCTCGCGGAGGTGAAGGTCGAGGCCGAGCGCCTGCGGGCGGAGGCCGTCCGGGAGGCGGCCGTCGCCGACGAGGAGGCCGCGGCGTCGGTCGAGGTGTCGCGCAAG
>JAIOII010000900.1 GCA_019912685.1 Kofleriaceae bacterium | reverse complement strand
GGCGAGCGCCTGCTCGAGCGCCGCGCGCCGCTCGAGCTGCGGCGTCGCGCGCAGGTCGTCGTCGCCGAGCGCGAGCAGGTCCCACGCCACGTACGACGCCGGCGTGCGCGCCGCGAGCTCCTTGATGCGCGACACCGCGGGGTGGATGCGCTGGAGCAAGGCGTCGAAGTCGAGCCGCCCGTCGGTCGCGATCACGATCTCGCCGTCGAGCACGCAGCGCCCGGGCAGGCTCGCCCGCAGCGGCTCGATCAGCTCGGGGAAGTAGCGCTGGAGCGGCTTCTTGTCGCGGCTCTGCAGCGTGAGGTCGTCGCCGTCCTTGAAGACCAGGCAGCGGAAGCCGTCCCACTTGGGCTCGTACATCCACTCGCCGTCGGGAATGGTGTGGGAGAGCTTGCACAGCATCGGCTCGAGCGGCGGCGCGAACGGCAGGGGCACGGCCCGAACGTGCGATATCATCGCGGCGATGTCACGTCCGCGGGTGCGGATCGAGCTGGGGTCGCCGGAGGAGTGCGCGCGCCACTGGCGCGACTACCTGTCGAAGGGTGGCGCGTACAAGGCGGGCGAGGCGCCGGAGGACGTCGAGGTGACGATCGTGCTGGTGCGCGGCGCGGGCGGCGCGGGCGCCGAGCTGGAGATGGAGGGGAAGGCGGTGTACCGGATGGCGGCGGGCACCGGGTACGAGCTGCTCGGCTGGACGGCGGAGCGGAAGGCGGCGCTCGAGGCGTGGGTGATGGCGGCGGGAGAGGGAGAGGGAGAGGGAGAGGGAGAGGGAGAGGGAGAGGGAGAAGAAGAAGAGCCGGGCACGGGCACGGGCACGGGCACGGGCACGGGGAAGCCTGCGCCATGGATGGAGCGGCTGAGGAACCTGCCCGCGCACATGCAGACGAGGATGGCGAGGGAGGGCGACCAGCGTGAGCGCGTGATGCTCGAGCGCATGTACGGCAAGAACGTGTGGGAAGCGCTCCTGCGTAACCCGCGCGTCACCTTCCCCGAGGTCGCGCGCATCGCGCGCATGGGCACCCTGCCCGTCCCGTTGATGGAGCTGATCGTCAACAACGCCGCCTGGCTGAGGTCGCCCGAGATCCGGCGCGCGCTCCTCGCGAACACCCGGCTGGGCTCCGAGATGATCCCGCGCGTCTTGCGGATGCTGCCCAAGCACGAGCTCAAGCTCGTCCCGGCGCAGACCGCGTACCCGCCCGCCGTGCGCGACTTCGCGCGCAGGCTCCTCCGCGGCGCGGTCAGCGACTGACCGCCGGGCGCGGCGGGAAGCGGCGGTCCCAGTGGTACGCGATGCCGGCGCTCGCGCGCACGTCGAAGCGGGTGAGCACGGGGTCGGCGGCGGTCGTCGCCACCAGCGCGTGCGCCGCCTCGACGCGCGCGAGCGCGTGGAAGCCGTGGCCGAACGCGTACGCGAGATCGACGGCGCCGCCCGACACGACCTCCGCCTCCGGCGTCGCGCCCTCGCGCCGCACCTGGTCGCGCGCCGCGAACGCCGTGAGCGCCGCCGCGAGGTGCGTGCGCGTGTAGTCGATGCGGCTCGAGATGCGATCGTCGATCACGAACTGGGCGTCGTACGTCGGGTAGTAGTCGCGCGCCAGCCGCACGTTGCCCCGCACCGGCCCCAGCGCCCAGTCGAGCTGCAGGTACGACGCGGCGCCGACCTCCTCGACCACCTCCGCCGGCATGTCGCCGACGCCGTCGGTGCCGCGCGCCGTGACCCAGCCGCCGCCGCCGCCGACCGTCACGTCGGGCGTGACGTGGATGCCGTCCAGGGTCAGCGGCCAGATCGTGACCACGCCCGCGTCGCGCCCGCCGACCGCCGCGTCGTCATCCTGGTAGCGCAGCGAGACCGCGAAGAAGCGGAACAGCTGATCGGCGCCGGCCAGCCCCTTGCCGCGCCGCCGCCACTCCACCGGCGCGCTGTCGACGGTCGACCAGATGGCGCCGAACCCGCCGTCCTCGTCGCGCGAGACGTCGATCTGGATCCTCGTCGGCATCGCGTCGAGCTGGTGGCGCTCGCCCCGGTATCTATAGAAGCGGATATCGAAGTCGTAGAGGTCGCCCGTGCGCCGGTCGTCGAGCACCACGGGCACCGCGAGCAAGGACGTGCGCACGTTTCCGCGCCGCGTGTACGCGAACTGGATCGTGTTCGCCGGAAGCGGCAGGCATGCCGAGCCCGTGAGCACGTAGCTGCCGATCGCGCTGCCATCCTCCCAGCCGCCGAGGCCTGCCGCCCGCGCCCCCAGGATCCGGCACAGCGGGATCTCCCACACCGCGCTCGCCGCCGCGCTCGCCGACGCCGGCACCGCCGCGTCGACGCCGGCGCCCGCGTCGAGGTCGACGCGCACGTAGCCGCCGCGGTACTGCGCCGCGAGGTTCGACACGAGCGGCCCGATGACGGGGTCGTTCACGAACTGGCCGTAGACCGTCGCCAGCTCCCACTGGAGCTGCTGCGGGTCCGAGTACGCGAGCCACCGCGCGAGCTGCAGGATCTCGCGCAGCCGCCGCGCCTCCTCGACGTGCTCGGCGGCGACGTCGAGCACCCGCTCCGCCTCGTCGAGCGGGGTCTGGGCGCGCGCCGGCGCGGGCGCCACGACGAGGAGCATGGCAGCGGCGGCGACCCATCCGGCGCGTCGGAGCACGCCTCCACGATAGCGCGGCGCGCGCACGCCCTGCGCGTTCGGTCCTCGGCGCGTGTCATCACTGTCACACGCGTGAAGATCGCGTGAAACAACGGGCGCGGCTCGGGTAGCATCCGGCGCGAGGGAACCATGCGCGCCTGGCTTTGTCTGTCCGTGTCCTTGCTCGCGATCCTGGCCGCCTGCGGCGGTGACGACGACACCACGCCTTCGTGCGCGCCCGGCCTGCCGGCCGATGGAGACACGACCGGGCACCCGGAGCCGCTCGGCGCCGGGCCCACCGAGGCGCGCGCCGGCCGCATCACCTCCGGCGCCCAGCTCCCGGCGACGACGCTCGGGCTCGAGACCTGGTCCGTCGGTGACTACGTCCTCGCCAACGACAAGGTCGCGCTCGTGATCGAGGACGTGGGCGACTCCCACCTCTACGATCCGTGGGGCGGCCGCCCCGTCGGCGCCGCGCTCGTCGAGAACGGCGCGCTCGTGCGCCCCGCCGACTTCGGCGAGCTCTTCTTCCTCGTCGGCCGCGCGTCGGTCGTCACCGAGGCCGTCACGGTCGTGAACGACGGATCGAACGGCGAGCCGGCCGTCGTCCGCGCGCGCGGCCGCCTCGCGCCGCTGCCGTTCCTCGATCCGCTGATCTCCGGCCTCCTCGTCGACGACTTCCGCGACCTCGACGCCGCGATCGACTACTCGCTCGCGCCCGGCGCCGAGCACGTCGAGATCAGCTACCACATCGACAACGGCCGCGACGTCGACGCCGCCTCGGGCACCGTGCTCCACGGCTTCATGTACACGTACCGCATGAAGACCTGGGTGCCGAACGTCGGCTTCACCGACGACATCGCCGGCGCGCCGTGGGCCGTGCTCGTCGACGACGACGGCGCGAGCGTCGCGTACCAGCCGGCGAGCGGCCCGCTCGGCGGCAGCATCGCGCGGGCCGGCTTCATCGGCGCGCTCAACGATCCGTACCCGATCCCGCGCTGCGCGCTGACCACGCGCGCCCACGCGCGCATCGCGAT
>JAIOII010000899.1 GCA_019912685.1 Kofleriaceae bacterium | reverse complement strand
GAGGAGGCGCACGGCGTCGGCCGCCGCCACCGCGTAGCGCGAGCGCGGCACGCCGTCGACCGTCTCGGCCGCGCGCGACGACCGGTGGAGCGCGGCCTCGACCCAGCGCCGCGCCATGTCGGCCGCCGCCTCCAGGAACTCGTGCGCGCTGCGCATCGCCGCTGACGGTACCACCGTTCGCCCTGAGCGAGGGCCGAAGGCCCGAGTCGAAGGGCGCGCTACAACAGCACCCGATACCGGCGCGCGCCGTGCAGCACGCGGTACACGCGGACGTGTCGCCCGGCGATCTTGTAGAACACGACGTGGTTGCCCTCGACGAGGAACCGGTACCCGGATGCGCGTAGCGTCGGGTCTCGCGGCCGCCCGCCTCGTTCCGACATCGTCTCGAGCGACTCGATCACGTCGAAGAGCGCATCGACCACCCGGTCAGCGCTGCCGGGCGCCTCGCGCGCGAGGAAATCGTAGATCTCCTGCAGGTCGCGCCGCGCGCGGCGCAGGACCCGAACGCTTCGCTTCACCGGCGGCGCCGCACGAGCTGACGGCGCGCGGTCTTGACGCTCACGCCGCGATCACCTGCTCGCACGTCGGCCTCGGCCTCGTCGAGGAGCCGGTAGAGCTCGAGCCGAGCCTCGAGGCGCTCGTATGCCGCGAGGCTCATCAGCACCATGTCGCCCTCGCCGTTCTTCGTGATGTAGATCGGCTCGCCCGACTCGTGACACATGCGCGAGAGCTCGCGCGCCTTGTTGCGCAGGTCCGAGATCGGCTTCATCACCGCCATGGCGGCCCGCCTATCATGATCATGATAGGCGGGCTCGGTCCGCGGTCAGATCAGGGCCGGACGCCGAGGGCTGCCTCGAGCAAGGCACGCTCGTCGATGGTCGCCGGCGTCCCCTCGCACGCGTAGTCGGTCGCGACGGGTGTCCCCGGTCCGCCGATCTGGCAGACGACCTCGTCGGCGTTGTTGCACTCCGGGCCGATCCAGCACATGCAGTCATTCCGGACCCGCGTGAACGGCACGCGATGCGCGCTGCCGAGCATCGTCAGCGTCCAGTTGGCGTGCGCGCGAGGGCCGTAGCGGTCGTCGGCCGTCCCGCTCGAGAACTGGAAGCCGATGGAGGTCGGCTGATCGCGATCGCAGTCGAAGGGCGCCATGCCGCCGATGCCCGGCGGGGCGCCGAGCAACGAGGAGTTGCCGGTGAACACGATCTGCAAGTACGGCGGCGCGGCCGGACGGCGCGTGACGACCTCGACGTCGAACGGCGCGACACGCGCGACCACCTCGGCGACGATCGCGTCGATGCGGCCCTGGCGGTCGGCGTGGCCGTCGAGGTACGGCGGCAACGTCAGCTCCGCGTCGACGATCGACGTGGTGTCGGTCGACGCCTCGGACGGGCTGCCGGGGTGCAGCGTGATGCCCTCGAAGGCGAGGTAGAGCACGACGCGCGGCGGCGGCGGCGCGTCCGGCGGCACCTCGGGCTCGACGTCGTCGCCACACCCGAGGGCCGAGACCGAGAGCGCGAGCGACGCGACGAGCGACGCGAGCGTACGTGACGTGTCACGTGACATGTCACGTGTGCGTCTGACCGACGGCAGGTGGGTCGACTCCAGGCTCGATGAAAGCGGGCGGGTCATGCCGACGGCGCGATTCACGAAGCACGCCAGGCACGAGGAGGAGCCGGCTCGCGCTGGCACTGCGGTCGCATCATGCGCCGACATGAACAAGTCTCCACGCGCAACGCCATCGCTCCTCCTCGTCAGCTGCGCCCTGTCGATCATCGCCTGCTCGTCGAACGACGCCGATCGTGCGGCGGCGTCGGGGGCCGCGTCGAACGCGCCGGCCGTCGCCACGCCGGCGCGACCGAGCTGCCAGGGAGCGTCCGAGTGCCGATCGGCGTGCGACGGCGGCGATCAGGCCGCCTGCGTGTCGTACGGCAAGCTCCTCGTGAACGGCGACGGTGTCGCCAAGGATGCCCGGGCCGCCCACGAGCTGTTCACCAGGGCGTGTGACGCGGGCGAGCTGCGCGGCTGCGTCCAGGCCGCGCTCGATCTCATCTACGGCGACGGTGTCCTCAAGGACCAAGCGGCCGCGATCCCGCTGCTCGTCAAGGCATGCGATGGCGGCGACGCGGCCGGATGTTTCCACCTCGGCAACGCGCAGTGGAAAGGCCAGGGCATCGCGAAGGACGAGGTCGCCGGGCTCGCCAATCTCCACAAGGGATGCGACGGCGGCGCGCCGGGCGGCTGCACGTTCGCGGCGCAGATGTACCTCGATGGCGCGGGGACGGAGAAGGACCCGGTGAAGGCGACGTCGTTGTTCCAGCGAGCGTGCGAGGAGCTGGACTACGCCGACGGGTGCTTCCACCTCGGCCGGCACCATCTCGATGGGATCGGCGCGGCCAAGGATCCGAAACGCGCCGTCGAGCTGTTCCAGCTCGGCTGCGATCGCGACGTCCCTCGCGCCTGCAACGCGCTGGCGAAGGCGTACACGGAAGGCACCGGCGTGGCCATCGACAAGGCCCAGGCCAAGCTGCTGTTCGATCGCGCGTGCAAGGCCGGCGTCAAGGAAGCGTGCAACGGCGGCAAGAAGAAGCGCGCGAACGGTTCGCTCTGCAGCGGTCACGGATCCTGGGGCATGGTGTGCAACGGGACGTGCCTGAGCACGTACAACAACCGCAACCACTGCGGCGGCTGCAACAACGCCTGCAACGGCATCTGCGACATGGGGCGCTGCCAGTAACTCCCGACCGGTGGACGTGACGCTAATCCGTCCCCCAGCAGTGCGAGCCGAAAGCGGCCGGGTCAGAGGGCGGCGGCACGAGGATGATGACCCTGTTGGGGCTGGATCCGGCGCCTGCTTGTGGAGCCGGGACATAGACCGATCGCGACGCGGGTGCGGCGTCGACCGTGCTCGGCGCCGCATCCGTCGCCGACACCGCTGGGCTCGCCGGGTCGGCCGGGGGCGGCGCGACGTTGCGGGTAGCCGGCCGATGGGTCTCGGCCACGTCGAGCCCTCGCAGCACGAGGTATGTGCCGGGCGCCGCCAGTGCGAGCACGACGAGGACGCGCGCGGCCGAGAGCAACGGTCGTGTCACGTGACCGGTCACGCATCCTCCGACGACACCGCAAACGCGACGACCTCCCATCGTCCCACGCGAAACTCGAGCTCGAACGTCGCCCAGCCGTCTCGTCGCTTTCGCCCGTTGATCGCGTACTCCATGCAGTACGCGATCGGCGTGCTGCCGATGGAGCCGGGCTCGAAGGCGGCCTCGCTCTCGACGCGGGTTCGATCCTGGTCGGAGGCGACCACGTCGGCGCGCTCGACCGACGTGAACGCTCCGAGCAGCGCGTGATGCGTGTCGAAGTGCCGCTGAAGCTCGCGGCGTCGATCCTGCCAGCCGAACTCGGCCGCCAGCTCGTCGAGGAGGTCGGCGCGCCACTTGCCGAAGATGCGCTCGGAGCGCGCGCGAGCCTGCACGGTGTCGGGCGCGGCATGCGAGCGCGACGCTCGTGCCGTGGCCGGCCCGGCCGCTGATGACGCGCGCGTGCCGACGGCCGGCCGCTCGACGCCGACCACCCCGAACCCGCGGAGCACGGAGTACGTACCCGCGACGAGGAGCGCCAGCCCGAGCAGGGCGCCGGCGGCGCGCCTGGGCGTGTCGGCGCGCGCGACGAACAGGAGCGTGACGACGCCAGCGATCGCCGCGGCGCCGCCTGCTCCGACGGCGAGCCAGTCGCGGTACACGAAGTCGACGACGACACCGTTCTCGGTGCGCCACGAGCTGGTGCCGCTCTGGATGACATGCGGAATCAAGGCCGCGATCGCACCGGCGATCGCGATGGTCGAAGGAAAGGGTCGCGTCATGCCTCGCCGGGCGTTTCACGATCCGGGCCACGCCCGAGATCATGGTCCGGTGTTCGAGGAGGCGATCGGCGCGAAGAGCACGAGGTCGCTCGTCGTGTTCTCGATCTGAACCAGCACGTGATCGTCGGTGAGCGGGAAGATCGCGGTGATCTGCGCGGTGGGCTCGAGCGCGAGGTCACGGATGGGTTCCACCCGCTCCGTCCGCGGGTCGTAGCGATCGATTCGTGCGCCCTCCACCATCCACAGGCTTCCATCATGTGCCCACGCAAAGGTCCAGGCACCCTGAGTGTTCCGGATCCATCGCGATGCCCCGTCCTCGGAGACGAGCCAGACTCCCGGGCCGTCCGGACGGTTCCAGAGGATGGCCAGGGATCCATCGAGCGGTGAGCGAGCAAGCCCCAGGGTCCAGCCGTGGGATGGGTCCACGATGGGCTGTGTCGTACCGGTGACCCGGTCGAACGATTGGTACGTGCGGTGGTCGGCTCGCAGGTACGCGATCCGTCGATCATCCAACCAGAGCACGTCACCTTGCGGTGAAATGTCAGACGAGCCGCTCGACCGACGTTCTCCAGAGGCGACGTCAATCGTCTCGAGGTCGATGCCTGCCGCCGAGCGCGTGATGACCGCAAGCGAGTTCCCGTCGAGAGACCAGTCGGCAGCGATCACGCCCTCTGCGAGCGCGGTTCCTCTCGCATTCAGATTGCTTCGATCAGCGATGTAGAGCGTCGGGATCTTGCGCGGCCGGAACTCGACGACGGCGAATCGACGTTGATCCGGTGAGAGTCTCAGCGATGCTCGGCTGGTCGCCCGGGCAAGCTCGCGGGTCGCGCTGGCGCCGCTGTCGACGAGCCGCCAGGTTGTTGACCTCCGCATGATGACCGCGCCGCCGTCCCGCCGTACGCCAGCGAGGAGAGACGTGCCGAGAGGAAGATGCCGCGGTGCTCCGCTCGGCTCGCCGGTCGAGTCGTACTCGACCAAGACCTCGCCATCCTCTTCCCGACGGATCGCGCGTATCACACCATCGGCTCCGACCACGAAGTCAACGACGGTCGACCGTGGCACGGCGGTGCGAACACTGGAGCACGCTCGATCGGTGACCACGAGCGCACGCGTCGAGTCGGACCACGTGATCTCGACGTAGATCGCGTTCTGCGCCGCCTGCAATCCGTCGATCCATTCATAGTCGCCAGGAATCGCGCATCGCGAACGCTCGGTGCCAGCGGACGACTTGAAGCCAAGGGCCTTGTCGGGGGGGAACGCCGCGACCACCAGCTGTTCGTCGATGAGAAGCGCATGTCCGCCGCCGATCGGGGTGGGCGCCATCGCGTGCGTCGAAACGTCGATCGACAGGCTGTGGAACGTCTGCGCCGACGACATGTACATGGCCAGCAACCGCTTGCCGTCGGCGGACCAGGTCAACCGTCGATATCCTGCGCCGGGTGGGGGCTCGAGGTCGATGCCTCTGGGTTCACCACCCCCGGTTGGCACGAGGACGACCCCGCTCGTGTCGAAGGCCGCCACCAGCTCTCCATCCGGCGAGAGCACCGGGGCGGCCAGGTCACCCTGAAACGTGAGAGGTGTCTCCGACCATCGCAACGACGCAGCAGCGAGGCCCGCTGTGACGGGGGGGCGTGGAGCTTCATGGGTCAGCGCTCGGGCGATGGCGATTGCTCCCATGACGCCAGCCGCTGCCAGGGCAGCGAGCAAGACGCGCGTACGCGTGGGTCTTTCCGCCGCGCGTTCCAGGCGGCCCACGAGGTCGTCCATCGATGGCCAGCGAGCGGCCGGGGCCATGGCGAGGGCGCGCTCGGTCGTGGCGCGCAGCGGCGCCGGAAGATCACGGCGGCGCCACGGGCGCATGGGCAGATCGGTACGTTCGCCGCGCAGGAGCTCGACGATGTGCGCGCTCTCGAACGGGCGGCGGCCTTCGAGCAGCTCGAAGGCGGTGACGGCGAAGGCGAACTGATCGGTCGCGGCGTCGGCGATTCCGCGCGCGCTCTCGGGCGCGAGATAGGCCGGGGTCCCGACGATGGCGCCGGTGGCGGTGACGAGGGCATCGAGGGCGGCGTCGCCGCTGTCGGCGGCGCGCGGGCGATCGGTACGATCGGCGGCCTCGCGGGCGAGGCCGAAGTCGCTGACGCGCACCGCGCCGTCCTCGCGCAGGAGGACGTTGTCGGGCTTGAAGTCGCGATGCACGACGCCGGCCTCGTGGGCGGCGGCGAGGCCGCGAGCGGCGGCGAGGAGAATGGGCAGGAGCTCGCGCCACGGCCGGTCCTCGCCGACGAGCGCGCGCAGGGTCTTGCCGCGCACGAGCTCCATCGCGATGAAGAGCTGATCGCCGACCGTGCCGATGTCGAACACCGCGGCGACGTTCGGGTGCGAGAGCCGCGCCATGGCCTGTGCCTCGCGGCGCAGGCGCGTGCGGGCCGTGTCGGCGTCGCCGGTGCGGGGGCTGACGATCTTCACGGCGACCCGGCGATCGAGCTCGGTGTCGCGCGCCTCGAAGACCACGCCCATCGCGCCGGCACCCAGGTGTTCGACCAGCTCGTAGCGCCCGAGGCGCGAGCCGATGCCGGGCGCCCCGGGCGCCGCCGAGAGCAACGCCGCCGGCAACGGGTGACGCGCCGGCACGGTGTGTTCG
>JAIOII010000898.1 GCA_019912685.1 Kofleriaceae bacterium | reverse complement strand
GCCGAAGCGCCCGTTCGCCGAGGCGCTCGCCGCCGGGATGCCCTTCCAGGCCGTCATCCCGCACCCGTCGGTGACGACGCACGCCGGCCAGGTGCGCGCGCGCTCGGTGCCGCTCCCCGGCGGCGTCCCCGGCTGGATCGTGTTCCTCGCCGCCGTCGAGGGCGGCGACGGCGAGCCCGTCCTGTTCCACCGCATGTGGACGCGCGACGCGCGCATGAAGGAGACGTTCCGCATCATCGAGAAGGTCGCGGCCGAGGACGTCACCGTGCTCGTGCGCGGCGAGACCGGCACCGGCAAGGAGCTGGTCGCGCACGCGCTCCACGAGCTCTCGTCGCGGCGCGACGGGCCGTTCCGCGCGATCAACTGCGCCGCCTTGCCGCCGGCGCTCCTCGAGAGCGAGCTCTTCGGCCACGTGAAGGGCGCGTTCACCGGCGCGGTGAAGGACACGCCGGGCCATGTCCAGCTCGCGCACGGCGGCACGCTCTTCCTCGACGAGGTCGCCGAGCTGCCGCTCGAGCTGCAGGCCAAGCTCCTGCGCATGCTCGAGAGCCGCACGATCCTGCCGGTCGGCGCGCGCGAGCAGATCCCGGTCGACGTGCGCATCGTGTCGGCGACGCACCGCGCGCTGCGCGCCGAGGTCGAGGCCGGCCGCTTCCGCGCCGACCTCATGTACCGGCTACGCGTCATCCCGGTGCGGCTGCCGCCCCTGCGCGAGCGCCTGGCCGACATCCTGCTCCTCACCGAGAAGCTGATCGACGAGCTCAACGCGCGCGGACGGCGCCGGGTCACGAGCATCGCGCCGTCGGCGGGTGCCGCGCTCGAGCGCCACGAGTGGCCGGGCAACGTGCGCGAGCTGCGCAACGTCCTCGCGTACGCGTTCGCGATCGGCGAGGGGCCGGTGCTCGAGCTGCGCGACCTGCCGCCGGAGATCGCGGCGATCGAGCCGGCGAGCACGGAGGTGGTCGTGGCATCGGCGGAGGCCGCGCGCGGCGACGAGTCGTCCGAGCTGCAGCGCATCCGCGAGGCGCTGGCGCGGACCGGCGGCAACCGCGATCGCGCGGCCAAGCTGCTCGGCTGGAGCCGCGTGACGCTGTGGCGGCGCATGCGGACGCACGGCCTGGCGTAGGCCGCTGATCCGGGCTGGAACGCGGCTCCTGCGCGCCGGCGTTTCACCGTGTTTCCGCCGGCCGGCGGACCCGTGGAGGTTCGCGGGGATAGCGCTGGCACCGGCGATGCAATGGAAGCGGTCATCATGATGATCCGCCAGCTCTTCGATCTCGAAACCTCGACGTACACGTACCTCGTCGCCGACCCGGTCGCGGGCGTCGCGGCGCTGATCGACCCGGTGCGCGAGCAGGTCGACCGCGACCTGCAGCTCCTGCGCGAGCTCGGCCTGACGCTCACCCACGTGCTCGAGACCCACGTCCACGCCGACCACGTCACCGCGGCGGGCACGCTGCGCGAGAAGACCGGCGCCACCACCTACGCCAGCGGCGCCGGCGCACCGTGCGTCGACGTCCACCTCCGCCACGGGGACACGGTCCAGGTCGGCGCCATCACGATCACCGCGCGCGCGACGCCCGGCCACACCGACGACAGCATGTCGTTCTCCGTCCCCGGCGCCGTGTTCACCGGCGACGCGCTGCTCATCCGCGGCTGCGGCCGCACCGACTTCCAGAACGGCAACGCCGCCCAGCTCTACGAGTCGATCACGCAGGTGCTCTTCGCCCTGCCCGACGACACGCTGGTCTATCCCGGCCACGACTACCGCGGCCGCCTGGTCTCGACCATCGGCGAGGAGCGGCGCTTCAACCCGCGGCTCGCCGGCAAGTCGCGCGAGGAGTTCGTCGCGATCATGGACCAGCTCGGGCTGCCGCCGCCGAAGTACATCGACATCGCCGTCCCCGCCAACCGTGGCTGCGGCGTCACCCCCACCGCGTGAGGGCCACCATGAGCTACAAGGACGTTACTCCCTCGGCGGCGTTCGCCGCCCGCTCCGACGCGCGGGTCGTCGATGTCCGGGAACCGGACGAGTTCGTCGGCGAGCTCGGGCACATCCCGGGCTCCGAGCTGGTGCCGCTCGCGACCATCGGCTCGGCCGCCTCCGCGTGGGACCGCAACAAGCCGCTCCTGCTCGTCTGCCGCTCGGGCGCGCGCTCGGGCCGCGCCGCGCAGGCGCTCGCCGGCGCCGGCTTCCAGCGCGTGATGAACCTGGCCGGCGGTATGATCGCGTACAACGCGGCCGGGTTGCCGGTCGAGCGAGGTTGAGATGGAGCGACCCGTCCTGGCGCACACAACGGACCTGAGCGGCGACGATGGCGCGGCGTTCGTGCACGCGGCCGCGCTCGCGGCGGCGAGCGGCGCACGCCTCGTCACGATCCACGGCAACGCGCCTCCGGAGACCGCGGCGCAGCTGCCAGCGGCGCTGTCACGAGTGCTGCGACGACGTG
>JAIOII010000897.1 GCA_019912685.1 Kofleriaceae bacterium | reverse complement strand
GTCGCCGGCGGCGGCCTCGGGCTCGCCGCCTACCTCGCGCTCGGCGGCTGACCGGGCCGGCCCGGCTACGGGCAGCCCGTGATCGGGGCGGCGCCGTGGTTGCCGATCATGACGGTGCCGCTGCCGGTCACGCTCTCGGCGCCGCACAGCGCGTTGGCGACCATCATCACGTCGCTGCCTTCGGAGGTGACCGCGCCGTCGACACGCGAGAAGGCGAGGCCGATCTTGCTCGCCGGCATCGTGAGCGAGCCGGTGATGTGCGCGCCGCGGATGCGGCTGTCGCTGCCGCTCACCGTCATGTTGCCGTCGAGCACCACCGCGCCGCCGAGCACGCCCTCGCCGAACAAGGTCACGCGGCTGCCGCTGAAGTCGAGGTCGCCGGTGTAGTTGCCGCCGCGGAAGAAGACCACGCGGTCGCTCACGGCCAGGACGCCGTTCACCTCGTCGATGCTCATCGTCGGGGTGACCTCGAACGCCTGATCCGACTTGTAGTCGATGCTCACCATCAGCTCGGCGCGGCCCGCCTCGGTCGCGAGCGCGACCTCGCGCAGCGTGCCGTCGGCGACGGTCACCGTGAACGTGCCGCCGTCGACGGCGCCCGACACCGTGATCGTGCGCGTACCCGCCGTCACGGGCGCGAGCACGGCGATGCCATCGGCGCCCGTGGTCGCGGTGACACCGTCGTCGGTCGTCAGCGTCACGTCCGCGACGATCGCTCCCGGCTCGGCGATCCCGCCGGCCGAGTTGCCGTCGTTGATCAGTGGGTTGACGACGACGACGATCGCCGTCGTCCCGAACGGCACGTCGGTCGGATCGATCGTCCCGTCGTCGTCACCACCACCGCATGCAGCCACGAGAGATACGCAGAGCAGCGCTCGCTTGATCATCGCGAGTCGCTCTTACAACAACCATGCCGCGTCGGCGCGACGTGAAATCGATGGCCTGCCGGCGCGGGCCATGGCACGCGCGCCGCGGTTGTACTGTGGTGTCCGGTAGGACAGGGTGACCGTGTCAGCCGCCCGCGGGCGCCACGAGATCGAGGCGGTGGCCGCAGTGCTCGCAGACGACGCGGCGGGCGCCGCGGGCGATCTGGAGCGCGACGCCGCAGCGGTTGCACGGCACGGTCGCGCCGCGGCCGGGGTTGCCGGCGGCGTCGTAGTCGGTGGCGACGCCGAGGCGCTCGATCGTCTCGCGGAGCGTGTCCTCGTCGAGGTAGGGCAGCCACGTCTGGACGAAGCGCGCCGCCTCGATCCGCGCCGAGACCTGCGGGCTGACCCCGTCGGGGTGCCGCGCGAGGACGCCGCTGTCGGCGTAGAGCTTCGTCGCCCACGCGCGCCGCGCCTCGAACGCGTCGAGCACGGGCGCGAAGGTGCCGGCGACGACCTTCGCCTTGCCCTTGGCCTGCACGTACGGGAGCTCGCCCACCGCCGCGGCGAGGGCCTCGTCGAGGCGCTGGCCATGGGCGTCGAAGGCCCAGAGCGTCGTCGCCTCGGCCTGGTACGCGCACCAGGCGCGGCGGTAGTCGGGATCGGCGACGCGGGGCGACACGGAGGCGGGGAACGCGTCGACGTACGCGTCCCAGTAGCGCTCCTGCGCGGCCCGGTACGCGTCGCGATCGTCGCGCTCGTATGCCTGCTTCAGCCGCCTGGTCGCGCGATCCTGCTGCTGCTTCCACCGGTCGTCGCCGGCGGGTTGCTCGTCCAGGTGCTCGAAGTCGAAGTCGCACAGCTCGCCGCAGAAGTCGCAGTAGACGTAGGCGGTCCTCGACGGCTGCGTCTTGATGCCGCCGCAGCTCGGGCAGCGCGCGCGGCGGAAGCGCGCCCGCGCCCGGGTGCCGGCCAGCCCGAGGTCGAGCGCCCACGGCAGCGTCTGCCACGGGCTGTCGGCCGCCTCGAGCAGCCACGCCAGCGCCTGCGCGGTCGCCTTGTGGCCCTGGCCGCCGCTCGTGTAGAGGCGGCCGAGCTCGAACGCCTCGCCGAAGGCGCGCCACGACGCGTACGCGCGCTGGCAGCGGTAGCCGGCCATCAGGACCCGCTGGCGCACGGCCGCCTCGTCGACGATGCCGGCGCGGACGGCCCACCGGCACACGGCGACGAGCGCGGCCGTGTCCCACGCGAGCAGGCCGGCGCGGAGGATCTCCTGGCGGTGCTTGCGCACGACCGCCTCGCGCGCGCCGTCCTCCTTCGGGTTGCCGGGCAGGCTCGTGCCCTGGGCCGCCCGGGTGTCCCCCTCGTCCTCGAGCCAGGCGAGCCGCCGCTCGAGCTTCGCGGCGGAGTCGACGCGGTGGCGGTCGCGCAGCACCTTGGCGCACCAGGCAGGGTCGTCGACGGCCTCGCCGGCCCGGGCGCGGTCGACCGCGTCGATGACCGCGGCGAGCGCGAGCACCCACCGCCGTCGCTGCTCATCCATCCCGCGAAGGTACTAGACTGCAGGGGTCGATGGCGGATCAGGACCACACCGGGCGCTGGCGCCGTCACGAGCGCGCCAAGACGGTGCCCGACGCCATCGAGCTGCTCCGTCGATCGGTGCTCCAGATCCGGCGCGCGCCCGACGACGTCGAGGTTCGTCGCCACGTGCGCGCGATCGCGGCCGAGCACGAGCTCTGGGAGCAGCTCGCCGGGTTGCTCGCCGACGAGGCCCGCGCGCATGGTGATCGCCCGGAGATCGCCGCCGTCCTCTACGAGGAGCTCGCCGACGTCTACCACGCGCTCGATCAGCCGCTCGAGACGATCCGCGCGATGGAGTCGCTCGTCGCGATCGCGCCCGACCGCCACGAGCATCACGAGCGGATCGCGGCGCTCTACCGCCAGGCCGGCGCCTGGTCGAAGGCGGCCGACGCGTTCGAGGAGGTCGCGAAGCGCGCCCCCGAGCAGGTCGCGCGCGCCGCGCTGCTCGACGCCGCGCGGCTCCACCGGGAGAACCGGAGCTTCGAGCGGGCGGCGCAGCTGTTCCGCTCGATCGTCGAGCGCCGGCCCACGGATCTGCTGGCGTGGCGCGCGCTCGACGACGT
>JAIOII010000896.1 GCA_019912685.1 Kofleriaceae bacterium | reverse complement strand
GCGGCGAGGCGCCGCCGCAGGAGACGAGGAGGGCGGTGATCGGGAGCAGGAGGGAGCGCACGCAGGGACAGTCACATCGACGCGCCGCCAGTTGCGTGACGGACGGCGGCAGACTTCTGTCGGACCCTGACGGCCGCCGGCCGCAACGGTCAACAATGTCTGCATGTTGCGGGATGGTCCGGCCTTTGCGACGAGGGAGGCCATGCCTTCGCTCTCCTCCGTCCTCGAACGCGCCCAGCTCCTGGGCAGCCTCGCCGCCGCCGCCGTCGACCGCGACCGTCCGCTCATGGCCAACCTCATCGTCACGCGCCGCTGCAACCTCTCGTGCGGCTACTGCAACGAGTACGACAAGGTCTCGCCGCCGGTGCCGCTCGACACGCTGAAGGAGCGCATCGATCACCTCGCGCGCCTGCGCACCGTGATCGTGACGCTCACCGGCGGCGAGCCGCTGCTCCACCCGCAGCTCGACGAGGTGATCCGCCACGTGCGCGCGCGCGGCATGACCCCCGCGATGAACTCGAACGCGTTCCTCCTGAGCGAGCCGATCATCCACCGCCTGAACGCCGCCGGGCTCTTCGCGCTGCAGGTGAGCGTCGACGGCGTGACCCCGAACCAGATCACGAAGAAGACCCTCAAGCCGCTCCTCCCCAAGCTGCGCCTGCTCGCGGCGCACGCGGCGTTCCGCGTCCGCATCAACTGCGTCTTCGGCGCGGCGCCGCCGGAGGAGGCGCTCGAGGTGGCGCGGACGGCGATCGCGCTCGGCTTCGACGCGAAGTGCGCGCTCGCCCGCAACCCCGACGGCACGATGGCGCCGCTCGACGCGCGCGCACGCGCCGTCTACGACCAGATCGCCAACCTCGAGGGCCGCTCGCTCGGCCTCCTCGGCGAGGACTTCCAGGACAAGCTCCTGCGCGACGGCGCCGTCGCGTGGAAGTGCCGCGCCGGCGCGCGCTTCTTCCACGTCTGCGAGGACGGCCTCGTGCACCTGTGCGGGCCGCGCTTCGGCGCGAGCCCGACGCCGCTCGCGACCTATACCGTCGACGACATCCGCCGCGCGTTCGACACGAAGAAGGCGTGCGCGTCGACGTGCCCGGTCGCCTACGCGCACATGGCGAGCAAGGTCGATCGCTTCCGCGCGCAGAGCGACGTGCTCGACCCGGCGACCGCGCCGCCGCCCGTCACCCGCGAGGCCGGCCGCGTCCGCCTGCGCGTCGCCGCCTGATCCTCAGAGCCCGGTGGGCTCGACGAGGAGGTCGATCTCGTTGCGGATGCGCACGCGCATCGACGAGTCGGCGAGGGCGCCGGCGGGGGTCACGCGCTCGGAGCGATCGAGCCGCAGGCGCTCCTCGGTGGCCTCGCCGGTGTTGCTCTTGAGGGCTCCCACCGGAACGCTGTAGCTGCCGGTGTCGGCGATCGCGAGCTCGCCGATCTCCTGGGTCTCGAACTGCGCGGTCGCGGCGGCCTCGTCGCGCTCCCAGCGGACCTCGAGCGGCACCGTCGCGCTCACGGCGGCGCCGGGCAGGGGCGCGGTGAAGTGATGGAGCGCCGGGCCGTCGACGCGCACGCCGGAGACGCTGTCGTCGCCCGACGACACGGAGAGCTCGTACACCTCGTGGTACCCGTTCTGCTGTCCGCGCCACCGGTTCTCGGCGGTGTCGTACACGAGCGCGACGGTGCCGCCGTTGGACGACACCGTCACGTCGCCGGCCGTCACCGCGACGTCGTTCTTGCGCACGGTGACGGAGAAGTGGGTCGAGAAGTCGGGCGACCGGGACGCGTTCGTGACCGTCGGCGTCGCCTCGACGTCACCGTCGACGAACAGGGTGCTGGTGCCCGTGCCCGGATCGTTGCCGGAGCCCGGATCGAGATCGCCGCCACAGGCGGCAAGGCAGACGGCGAGCGCCGTCCGCAAGAAGTGCGTACGCATGGTTCCTCCTCGGCTGCGAGGGCGCAGTGCACGCGACGTACCGCGCGCAACCACGCGGATCGCGCGCGCGGAGCGTACGGAAACCGGACAGGAATGACGCGAGGCTGTACGGCGCCTGCGCAGCGTCGCGTTCAGGGCGTCGCGGGCGCCGGCGGCGGCGACAGCTTGAAGGTCGCCGTGACGCTCGCGGTGCTCGACGACGGCGGCGGGAACACCGCGCGCCGGAAGGTGTTCGCGGCGCAGCTCGCGACCTCGTCGTTCAGGCCGCTCGCCCTCGACGACGTCACCGCGCCGTCCGCGCCGATCTCGAGCTCGAGCGTCACCGTGCCCGTCAGGCCGGGCTCGACGGCGAGCTGCTTCTCGTAGCAGTACGCGACGCGCGCCTGGTGGCGGCGCAGGACGCGGATGGCCAGGTGCTTGTCGAGCTCGCCGTTCACCTCGGTCACGCTGGTGCGCACGGTGGGACGCGTCGAGGCGCGCCCGCTCGTGCCGCCGCGGCCCAGGCCGCTGCCGTAGCCCTGCGCGG
>JAIOII010000895.1 GCA_019912685.1 Kofleriaceae bacterium | reverse complement strand
CGCCACGGCCGGCGCCGCCGCCCTCGCCGCCGCGTTCGCCCTCTCGCCGGCGCTCCTCGAGACGACCGGCCGCTCCGTCGAGTGGACCACCGAGCCGGTCGTGCGTGGCAACCTCCAGCTCGCCGTGACGGTCGCCCTGGTCACGGTCGCCCTGGGCGTCGCCTCCGAGCTGGTCTTCCGCCGCTGGCTCCTCGACCGGGTGGCTGGGTACCTCCATACCCGGGGTGAACCGCGTGCGGTCGCACTCGTCGCAGGCGTCCTGACCGCGGCGGTGATCGAGGCGGCCGTGTCACCCTCGGGCGCGGGTTTCCGATCGGGGGTCGCCATGACCAGTCTCGGGCTGGGCGCGATCTACGTGACCGGCGGCGGGCGGATCGCAGGCAGCCTTACGGCGCGGCTCGTGTTCGATGTGGGTGCAATTATCGTCCAGGCGCTGCGCATGACCGCCTGAGCCGGCGCGACAGAGAGGCATTCGTCGGCAATCGCGCGGGACAGGGATACACATCCTGTCCCACGCGTGTCTCATGAGAGAGCGTCGCGTAACTCCGTCGAGGGGGCGGTCGTACTCCTTCACACGTGGTCCGCGGCTTGCTCTACCTGGGGCAGACATGACGTTCGCACCTCGCATCACCCAGCCGATGTCGGTCCCGTGGGTCGGCGCTCGTCGCGGCGACCCGGTGCGGATCCTCGTGACCCTCGAGCGCCGGGTCTCGCTGGTCGTCGAGGACGACGAGGAGCCCGTCGTCGATCCGAACGCCCGCGTGTTCCAGATGGAGCTCATCGCGATGCTCACGATCGAGGAGCGGGACGGCGCGGTGCTCGAGCAGCGCCGGGTGCGCGCGCAGGCCACGGACCTCGCGCGCTTCGCCGGGACGGTGTTCGAACAGATCGAGCTGGCGTGTCAGCTGTGTCCAGGAATCACCGTCGCCGTCACCCGCGACGAGCGCGGGATCTGGCACCCGGTGCGCGCGATGCTCTCCACGCTGAGGGTCGACGGCGCCGCCGTCGACGTCGCCGAGGTCGTCGAGCGCCCGCCGCTGACGCGCGAGGATCTCGAGCTGACGCGCCGGTCGCGCAAGAAGCCGGCGTACGCCGCCGGCACGGCGCCGCCGCCGCTCCACAAGTAGGAGCCGGCGCCGTCAGTCGATCGGGGCCGTCGGCTCGGGGAGGCAGCTCGAGAACACGAGCACGCACGTCCCGTTCTGCGGCTGGAAGAAGGGCAGCGGCTCCATGTCGATCGGTGGGCTCTCCTGGTCGCAGGTCGGGTGGTGCTGGAACCACGCGGCGCAGTCGTCGCGCGACGAGCAGTCCTGCGCGTCGAACCCCTCGCATGCGCCGGCGACCGGCCCCGCGCGGTCGACGCCGACGCAGCCGACGAAGACGCGGCCGCCGAGGCACGGCTCGTCGAGGAGGTGACAGCGGTCGTACGTGGCGCGGCAGCCCGGCGTCTCGAGGCACTCGACCTGGTCCAGGTCCGCGCACGCGCCGCACGCGGCCCACGTCGGCGGCTCCGGCTCGTCGGGGCAGGTCGGCGACGGCACGTGGAACTGCTCGCACGTGAGCGTGCGCGGGTTGCGGATCGCGATGCGCGGCTCGGGGCAGCGGAACGGCTCGTCGGCGCACGCGGCGACGACGAGCAGGACCGCGAGCCAGGCACGCACGCGATCAGGTTACCCGCAATCGGCGTTCGGCGGGCACTCGGGAACGAGCTCGGGTGCGCACAGCATGAAGCCGGCCTCGGGCGAGTGCGCGGCGAGGCAGTCGTCGTGGCGCGAGCACTCCCACGCGTCGAGGCCCTCGCACGACGTGCCGTTCACCGGGCCGGTGGTGTCGACGGGGTAGCAGCCGAGGAACGGCGTGAGCGCCGGGCACGGCCCGTCGGTGAAGAGGCACGCGTAGTCGTACGTGGTGCGGCAGGCGGGGGTGACGATGCACTCGTACTCGGAGAGCCCGATGCACGCCGACGCGCACGAGCCCCAGCTCGGGAACGCGATCGCGTCGGCCTCGCGCTGGTCGAGCGCCGGGCACGGCCCGCAGCCACAGCCGCCGCCTCCGAACGTCTCGCACTGCAGCGTGTACGGGTTCACGAGGCCGGGGTCGAGCCCGGGCTCCTGGTCACCGGCGGGGCAGTTGATGTCGTCGTCGCCGCCCCAGTAGATGGTGCACGCGGGGAGGGCGGCGACGGCGACGGCGGCGGCGAAGGCGAGGCGCATGTGCGCAGGTTCAGCAAGGCGCGGGCCCACGGGCATGTGCGCGAGATCCTTGGGGAGCGGGGCGCGGTGCGCCGCGGATTTCCGAGGGATGGCGTGGTCTCCGCGCCGGAAAAGACGATCAGGGGTCGGTGATATCGATGGTCGGATGCGGGTGCTGCACACCTCCGACTGGCACCTGGGGCACTTGCTCCTGGACCTGCCGCGCGAGCGCGAGCACCGGGCGTTCCTCTCCTGGCTCTGCGACGTGCTCGTCGCCGAGGAGATCGACGCGCTGCTCGTCACCGGCGACGTGTTCGACGGCGGCAACCCGCCCGCGAGCGCGCAGGCGGCGTGGTTCGAGTTCCTCGCCGAGGCGCACCGGCGGCGCCCCGCGATGACGACGGTCGTGATCGCCGGCAACCACGACTCGCCGGCGCGGCTCGCGGCGCCGGCGCCGATCATGGCCGGCGTGCGCGCGCACGTGGTCGGCGCGTTGCCGAGGCGCGCCGAC
>JAIOII010000894.1 GCA_019912685.1 Kofleriaceae bacterium | reverse complement strand
TACCAGATCGGCGTGCTCGAGCACCTCGTCACGCACGTCGCGCCCGAGCTCGACCGCGGGCTCGAGCTCGAGGTGCTCTCCGGCACGTCGGCGGGCGCGATCCACGCGGCGGCGATGGCGTCGCGGATCGACGATCTCGGCGCGGCGGTCACGACGATGCGCGACGCGTGGACGTCGCTGCGCCTCGACGCGATGCTGCGGCCGTCGGCGATCGAGCTCCTGTCGATGCTGTCCGAGCTCGCCGGGCGCCCGGAGCGCCTGCACCGCATCCTGCACGCGCTCGGCGCGCGCGGCGGCCTCGTCGATCCGCGACCGGTGGCGCGCCTGTGCGAGCTGGCCGTCGACCAGGGCGCGATCGGCGAGCACCTGCGCCGGCGCCGCCTGACCGGCGTCGCGGTCTCGGCGACGGAGGTCGCGACCGGCCGCGCGACGGTGTTCCACCAGGCGCGCCATCCGCCGGCGACCGGGGGCGCGGTCATGACCCCCGTCGAGCTCTCGCCCGAGCACGTGCTCGCGTCGGCGTCGATGCCCGTGCTCTTCCCCGCGGTGGCGATCGGCGGCGAGCTCTACTGCGACGGCGGGCTGCGCCAGATGGTGCCGCTGTCCCCCGCGCTCCACCTCGGCGCCCGGCGCGTGCTCATGGTCAGCGCGGTCGCCCGCATCGACGACGACGTCGTCGCCGGCGCCGCGCGCCGGGCGGCGATCTCGTCGCCGCTCTACCTGGCGGGCAAGGCGCTCGACGCGCTGTTCAGCGACGGCGTCGAGAGCGATCTCGATCGCCTGATGCAGGTCAACCGCCTGCTCGACGCCGGCGCGCGCCGCTACGGCCCCGGCTTCGCGGCGTCCCTCGATCGCGAGCTCGCCTCCGCGGGCGCGCCGCCGATCCGTCCGATCGACGTCGTGCATATCCAGCCCTCGCGCGATCTCGGCGCGCTCGCCGCCGCGTACGTCGCGAGCGAGGCGTTCGCGCGCGGGGCGCGCGGCGCGACCAGCCGCGTCTTCCGCTGCGTCGCCGGCGACAACGACGCGCGCGGAGGTGGGCTCCTGGCCTACCTGCTCTTCGACGGTGGCTTCGCGGCGCAGCTCATCGAGCTCGGACGTGACGATGCCCGGGCGCGTCATGACGCGCTGGTCACGCTGTTCGCTCCCGGGGAGGCGCAGGCACGCTCGATGCAACCGGGGTAGGCATGACGGACCACGCGCTCGTGCCCCTCGCCGACAACGCCATGGTGTTCGCGCCGGAGGCCCCGACGCGGTTCATGCTCGCGGCGGACCACGCCGCCGCCGCGATCCGGCGGCCGCGAACATGGTGGCTCGCGATCGCCCTCGCGTCGGCCGCCGCGGGCCTCGTCGCGCTCGGCGCGCCGGTGCTCGCCACCGGGGTCGTCGGGCTGAGCTTCGCGCAGCTCGCGTGCTCCGTCGTCCTGCAGACGCGCGCCTCGCTCGCCGACGCGCGCCTGCGCTGGCCCTACGCGACCCCGCTCGAGCCGGAGGTCCCGCTCCACGAGGTCGCGACGCCCGAGCTCCGCGACACGTACGGCGACGTGCTGCGCGTCTACGAGGAGATCCGCTACGCGCTCGTCGAGGCCGAGCACCTCCAGCCGAGCATGCGCGCGGTCTTCGATCGCTGCCACGCGACCGCGCTCGCCGCCGGCCAGCTGGCGCGCCTCGGCAACCCGCTGCGCCGGTACCTGCAGGATCACGATCCGGCGCGGATGCAGGCGGAGCTCGAGCGCCTGACCTCGAAGGCGGTGCACGCCGCCGATCGCGAGGCGGCGAGGGCGTACGCCCACGCCGCCGCCGCCCGCGCGCGGCAGCTCG
>JAIOII010000090.1 GCA_019912685.1 Kofleriaceae bacterium | reverse complement strand
GTCGAGCCCGAGCCGGCGCCGCCGGGGCCGGGCGGGCCCAGGTGGAAGCACGTGCGCGACAGCGGGGCGCAGACCACGCTCGCCATGCTCTTCCGCGGCGTGCCCGAGCTCGACGCCGGCTACCACGCGTTCGTCGGGATGCTGCGCGCGATCGACGACGGCATGTCGACGCGGCTCCACTACCAGCTCGCCGATCAGAAGGGCCTCGCGTACTCGGTCGGCGCCGGCATCGAGCCGCTCGCCGACGCGGCCCTGTTCGAGATCACGAGCGCGACCGCCAACGCCAAGCTGCCGACCCTGGTCGCCGAGATCCTGAAGCTCGTCGGTGGGCTGCGCGACGAGCGCGTCGCCGACGACGAGCTGACCAAGATCCGCACCCGCTACCGCTACGAGACCCTGGCCTCGCTCGACGATCCCGCGGCGATGACCGGCTGGTTCGGCGGCACCGCCCTCTACTACGCGCCGCCCCCGCTCTCGGAGCGCCTCGCGGCGATGGCGCGCGTCACCGCCGACGACATCGTCGAGGCCGCGCGCCGCGTGCTCACGCCGGAGTCGATGGTGCTCGCCGCCGTCGGCGCGCTCAGCAAGGCGCGGGTCGGCGAGCTGCGCGAGGTCGTCACCGGCTGGCGGTGACGACCGCCGTCAGTTGCCCGCGCCCGGCGCCAGCGGGCCGCCGAAGAAGCCCTGGTCGGCGCGCGAGCCGTCGAGGTCCGACATCGCCGGCTCGGCGGCGTCGATGCACGGGCTGCCGGCCTGGAGGCGGAAGTCCAGCTCCGCCGGGTTCACGAACGCGGGGTTGCTCGCGAGGTTGCCGTCGTGCCCGGTCGGGTCGCCCATGCCCGCGAACGTCGCCGGGTGCGTGTCGTTGTAGTACCAGCCCGGCGCCGGCGTCTGCACCACCGTCGGCATCGTGCCCGGCGGGCTCATCGGCGGCGGCGGCACCGTGTGCTCGGCGATGGTCACCGCGTTGCCCGTGTGGCCGCTGAAGATCGAGTTGCGGAAGCTGATGTTGGGCGCGTTCACCCACACGGCCGCGGCGCCGTCGTCGGCGGTGTTGCCGTGGACGACGGTGAAGTTGACCTCGGCCGGCGGATCGATCGGCGGGCACGGGCACTCGCGCGTCCACGGGTACGCGTAGCTCGAGTGGACGTAGAACCCGCCGCCGACCACGCCGGCGTCGTTGCCGGTGACGATCGAGTTCGACATGCGCAGCGGCGTGCCGCGGGTGTACACGCCGCCGCCGTAGTTCGCCTCGTTGCCGCTGATGACCACGCGGCGGATCGTGTTGAGCGTCCAGCTGTTCTCCATGTAGATGCCGCCGCCGCGGTGCGCGTCGTTGCCGACGATGCGGACGTCCTCGATGACGCCGCCGTTGTACGGCCACAGCATCACGTGGATGCCGCCGCCGATGCTGGCGTGGTTGCCCGAGATGACGCCGCCGCGGACGGTGCTGGCGCAGTTGTCGAGCTCCATGCCCCCGCCGGCGCCGAGCGCCCAGTTGTCCAGGATCATGTTGTCGATGAACGTGCTCGCGACGTGCGAGTTCTTGAACGCGCCGCCGTCGCCGTCCTCGGACACGTTGTTGGAGATGACGTTGCGCTCGAGCCGCGCCCGCGACTCGAAGATGCGGAGGCCGGCGCCGTCGTCGAAGCAGCGGTTGTGGCTGATCGTGTTGTCGGAGAGGAGGGCGTCGGTCTGGTGCAGGTAGAAGCCGCCGCCTTCCCAAGCGGAGTAGTTGTTCGTGAACTGGCTGGCGTGGAACGTGGGCGCGTGCTGGTTGACGTGGACGGCGCCGCCGGTCCAGCCCGAGGTGTTCTGGTCGAAGACGCTGTGCTCGACCGTGCTGTCCGAGCTCTGGTAGAGCGCGCCGCCGCGGATGCGCGAGTGGTTCGTGGTGAAGCGCGAGGCGCGGATGTCGACGTCGCCCTCGAGCAGGTTGATCGCGCCGCCGTAGTCGGCCGAGTTGGCGACGAACTCGCCGTTCACGATCGCGCCCGTGCTGCTCGCGAGGTAGACGCCGCCGCCGAAGTCGACGCCCTCGTTGTCGTCGAAGCGGACGCCGTCGAGCGCGACGGTGCAGGCCGAGCCGCCGAGGCCGCCGCCGCCGCCCTCGGCCCGGTTGTCGGTGAAGCGGCTCGCCGTCATCGTGAGCCCCGCGTTCGTGCACTTGATGCCGCCGCCCTGCGTCGCCGAGCGGCCGCGCTGGATCGTGAGGCCGGAGATCGTGAGGGTCCCCGCGGTCACGTCGATGGCCGAGCCGGCGAGACCGGCGTCGAGCGTCGTCGAGGAGGCGCCGGCGCCCTCCAGCGTCAGCGACTTCGCGATCACGAGGCGCTCGGCGTACGTGCCGGCGCAGATCGTGATCCTCGCGCCGGCAGGAGCCGCGGCGACGGCGGCGCCGATCGTCGTGTAGTCCGCGCCGGTCGCGCACACGGAGAGGAGCGTGTTCGCGTCGGG
>JAIOII010000893.1 GCA_019912685.1 Kofleriaceae bacterium | reverse complement strand
GAAGAGGAGGCCGACGTCCTTCGGCCGCTCGCGATCGAGCGCGACGATCGCCGCCGCGATCGCGCCCTTGGTGTCGCACGCGCCGAGCCCGTGCAGGCGATCGCCCACGACCGCCGCGCTCCACGGGTCGCGCGACCAGCCGGCGTTGGCCGGCACGGTGTCGACGTGGGCGTTGATGATCAGGCTCGGCCGGCCCCAGCGCGCGTAGACGTAGCCGCCGTGGCCCTCGTCGTCGGCGCCGCGGCCCGCCGCCACGACCACGACCTCGTCGGCGCCGCGCGCCCGCAGGAGCGGCTCGACGTGGCGGCACAGGGCGAGCTCGTCGCCGCCGGGACGATCCGCCGACGACTGCTGCGTCGGGATGCCGACCAGCTCGGCCAGGAGCGATGCAACGTCGGTCACGGGGGTCATCGGAGGCTCTTCCACGCCTCGTGCTTGCCGAGCGTCGCCAGCGCCTTCGCCAGGAGCGTCTTGCCCGGCTCGACGCGGTGCCACGTCGACGCGCCCGACGGATGTGGCAGCGGCACCACGTCGGTCTCCACGCCGTGGAACGTCACGCGGTGCTTCGTGCCGACGACGTCGACGAGCTGCGCCGCGTCGGGCAGGATCTGGGCGATGGCGAGCTTGCCCACGGGGATGACGAGCCGCGGGCGCAGGATCGCGACCTCGGCGGCGAGGTGAGCCCCACATCGGGCGACCTCGTCCGGCGCCGGCACGCGGTCACCGGAGCCCTTGGGGTCCTTGCCCGGAAAGCAGCGACACACGGCGGCCATGTAGACGCGGCTGCGGAACGTCTCCTCGTCCACGCCCTGCTCCGCGAACCAGCCGAACATCGTCTTGCCGGCCGTCCAGGCGAACGGCTTGCCGGCGGGACCCTCGCGCGTGCCGGGCGCCTGGCCGATCAGCATGACCGGCGAGAGCACGGGGCGTCCAGTGACCACGGGACCCTGCATCTGCGGGCACAGCCGACACTCCCGCAGCCTCGCCACGTGATCCTGGAGCACTCGGAGGGACCCTGCGGTCACGCACCGCACTATGCATTGCCGGCCCGATCACAACAACCGGCGAGGGGCCCGAGGGTGCGCTATCCTAGGCGACGTGACCAACATTCCCGCCGAGAACCTGGATCTCATCCGGCGCATCCTCGGGGACGGCTATCTCGAGCTCCGCCTGGCCAGGCTCCACACCGACGAGGTGCCCGAGCAGGCCTCGCGCGTCTCGGTCGAGGTGACCGAGAACGGGAGCACGCACACGATCGAGGGCGAAGGCGTCGGCCCCGTCGACGCGCTCTGGGGCGCGCTCATCGGGCGCTTCGCCCGCGAGTACCAGTCGCTCAAGTCGATCACGCTGGCGGGCTTCCACGTGTCGGCGGCGATCGAGACCAAGCGGCGCAAGGCCGGCCTCGACGCGCTGGCCAAGGTCGAGCTGGCCGTCGTCAACAGCGAGGGGCGCCGCTTCGACTTCGCCGACGAGTCGCGCTCCGTCACCTCGTCCGCCGCCCGCGCCGTCATCGCCGTCGCCGAGTACTTCGTCAACGCCGAGCGCGCGTTCGTCATGCTGTCGCACGCGCGCAGGGACGCGATCGCGCGCGGCCGTCACGATCTCGTGACCCGCTACACCGCCGAGCTCGCCGAGGTCGTGAAGAGCACGAGCTACGCCGAGGTGATCGAGTCGCTGCGCAAGGAGCTCGGGTCAGCCTGAGCTCTTCGCGGCGGGGCCCTCGAGATCGACCTGCAGCCCGCCGAACTCCGACGTCGCGAAGCGCAGGTCGTGGCCGTGGAGGCGCGCCACGCGGTGCGCGATGTCGAGGCCGAGGCCCTGGCCGTCGGGCGCGCGGGTGCGCGCGGCGTCCCCACGCTCGCCGCGCCGGGCGACGCGCTCGAGCTGCGCGGCCGGGATGCCCGGGCCGTCGTCGATGACGCGCACGCGGAAGCGCTCCTCGGCCTGCGGCTCGAGGATGAGCGCGACGTGGCCGCCGGTGCGGTTGTGGCGGATCGCGTTGTAGACGACGTTCGACACCGCCTGCTCGAGCATCGTCACGTCGGCCTCGGTCTCGAGCGGCTGCTCGGGTACGGCATGCTCGAGCGCGATCGCGCGCTGGCGGGCGATCGGCGCGTGGCGGCTGACGACCCGCGTGACGAGCGCGTTGAGATCGACCGGTCCCTTGAGCATGCCGGGCTCGCCCGCGTCGAGCTTGGCGGCGACGGCGAGGTTGTGCAGGAGCGCGCCGATGTAGTGGGCCTCGTCCATCGCTGCGGTGAGGATGAGCGGGTCGGGGGCGCGGCCGGCGGCGTGCGCCTCGCGCAAGGTCGTGAGGTGCGCCTGCAGGACGGTGAGCGGGATCATCACGTCGTGCGTCGTGCTCGAGAGGAACTCGCGCAGCGTCTGCTCGCGCTGGTCCTTCACGGCGAGCTGCGCCCGCACCTCGCGGCTCGCGGCGTCGAACGCGCGCGCCAGCTCGGCGAGCTCGTCCGTGCCCTCGGCCGGGATCGGGTCGGCGAAGCCGTGCGCGGCCGAGCGCTGCACCGCCGACGTGAGGCGGCGGATGCGCGCGATCACCGGGCCGACGGCGACCAGGATCGCGACGAGCACGGCGGCGAGCGGCAGGAGCCAGATCGGGCTCGCCGGCAGGAGCGCGCCGATGAAGCCCGGCGTCGTCGTCCCGTGGGTGAGCACGTACGTGCACGGGCCCGCACCCCACGGCGTGCGCACGACGACGTCGACGTCGTCGCTCCACCACGCGCGCGGCACGATGTAGAAGG
>JAIOII010000089.1 GCA_019912685.1 Kofleriaceae bacterium | reverse complement strand
GCCGTTCGTCGCGGTCAACTGCGGCGCGTTCCCGCAGGAGCTCATCGGCTCCGAGCTGTTCGGCAACGAGCGCGGGGTCGCGCCCGACGATGCGCTCGAACCCGGCGCGCTCGCCGTTCACGCGCGGCCCGATCGCGACGAAGCGCGTGAGCCCGACCGTCAGCTCCGCGCCGGGCGAGAGCTCGCCGCAGTCGACACGCCGGTCGTTCACGAAGGTGCCGTTGCGGCTGCTCTTGTCGCGGACGTAGAGCGTGCCCTGCCGGCGCTCGAGCACGCAGTGCAGCCGCGAGACGCACGGATCGGAGAGGACGACGTCGCACGTCGCCGCCTTGCCGATGACGCAGGTGCCGGCGCCGATCGCGAGCTCCTCGCCGGTCTCCCGGTTCCGCAGCGCGACGACGGGCGGCGCCGGGCTCACGTCCTTGCCCAGCGTCTCCGGGCCTTCCTTCCAACGAGACATGGGTTCCCTCTTCACGAACGCGCGTGTCGGCGGTCGCCGCCGGCGGTTGCGTGGGCTCGAGAAAAAAGTCGCGAACGACCTCGCTCGCGTACGTGAACGAGCTGCTCAGCACGGCTCGTGCCACGCGCAAGCGTCCGGAATCCCGTCGCTTGCGTCCGGTTCTCGGACACGCCGCGTCCGGAGTGTCCGGAGTGTCCGAAGTTCGGCCGGACGGGCGGCCGGCGGCGACGCGCCTGGGCGGGCCTCGGGCCTCGGGCTTCGGGCCTCGGCCAGAGGAAGCCTTCGTCCTGACGCCCGAGGCACCACCTATCCCAGCCCCACAACCCAGCCCCACAACCCAGCGCCACAACCCAGCGCCATAACGCAACCCCACAACCCAGCGCCACAACCCAACCGCCGGAGCAACGGAGCAACGGAGCAACGGAGCAGCCCGCGGGGGCGGCCGGCGCGGGGCCGGATCGCTCCGCGCGCGCACGGAACGCGCCCGACGCGCCAGCGGTGGTGGTGGGGCGGAACGCCGCCGCGGAGGTGCAGGTTCGGGGCTGCGCGGGAGAGTGGAGGCCGCGTCGGTCACGTCCCATGCGCGACGCGTCCGCGATCCGGTGAACCCCGCGCCGGTCGCCCCCTTCGGCGGAGCGCGCAAGGCGAGATGGAGACCGAGAAGCGGAGGCGGAGATGGCGGCGCGTGCGGCCAGAGCCGGGGAGAACGTGGGCGCCGCCGCGCGCCAGGCCGCGCGATGCTTGCGTTTGCGCAGCGGTCGCGTCGACGACTGGAGTTTATGGAGAACGAGCGTCGTGAGCACACCCGCGGCGCCATCGCCATCGCCATCGCCATCGCCATCGGCGGAGCGTGCGCGCGCGACGTACTGTCCGCATTTCGGACACACGAGTCGCACGCGATCGAGAATCATGAAAACGTCGTTCGAATGTTCTTGACAGCTGTCGGAGGCGCGCGAGGTGCGTCGTCGAGAACCGGCGATCGAGCGCGTGCTGGTGCGCGTGGCTTCGCGCTGGTTGCACGAGAACGCTCGTCGGGTCGATTCGCGATTCCGGAGGTCGTCGCGTGCGTCTGAGCGCATCCTGAGAGGCCGAAAAAACGCGTGGCAGAGGGAGTCATGCGCGCGTTCACGTTCGACCAGGTTTCCGATGACACGTTGCTCGGTGAGCTCGCGGCGCTGGTCGCGAGGGACCGGGAGACCACCGCCGCGTTGCTCGCGTACCTCGCCGAGGTCGACGAGCGGGCGCTGTACCTGCCCGCCGCATGCTCTTCGATGCACGCGTACTGCGTGAGCGTGTTGCACTTCGCGGAGGAGGTCGCGTTCAAGAGGATCCGCGCCGCCCGGACCGCGCGGCGGTTTCCCGTGATCTTCGAGGCGATCGCCGACGGGCGCATGCACGTGACCGGCGTGGTGATGCTGGCCCCGCACTTCCGGGAGGACAACGTCGAGGAGCTCCTGGCCGCCGCGAGCCACGCCAGCAAGGCGGAGATCGAGAGGCTCGTCGCGAGGCTCGCGCCGCGACCCGACCTCCCGGAGCAGATCGCGCGCATCCCCGGGGACGGGCACGCGAACGAGACGCTTCAGGGGGATCTGGATGCAGGGCACGGGAAGGTGGATCCGGATCCGGTGACCGGGAAGGTGGATCTGGATCCAGCTCCGGACCGCGTGCAGGCGCGGTCGCCGGACCGGTACGGGCTCCAGGTCACGATCGGCGAGGCGACGAGGGACAAGCTCCTGCGCGCGCAGGCGCTCCTGCGGCACCGGAATCCGAGCGGCGACC
>JAIOII010000892.1 GCA_019912685.1 Kofleriaceae bacterium | reverse complement strand
GCGATGTAGAGCGCCGTGTAGTCGACCGTCCGGTGCGGCGGCAGCGCGCCGCGCGCGTCGGCGAGCGGCTCGTGCGCGCGCGCCGGATCGACCGGCGCGATCGTGATCGGCACCTCCTCGGTGAGCACCTCCTCGTCGCCGTCCGCCGACGCGACGACGATGCGCAGCGGCGGGATGCGGAACTTGCCGCTGCCCGGCGCCTCGAGCGTGTACGTCTGCTCCTCGACGAGCGTGCCGTCGTCGCGGCGCGCGCTGCCGGGCGTCCACCCGGTCACGGCGAAGCGGCCGAGCGCCTCGTGCTGGAACGGCGCCGTCACGCCGGGCGCGCCCGGCTTCTGCTCGATCGTGAGCCGCAGGTAGATCGGATCGCCGAGGCGCGGCGCCGGCGGCCAGACCGCGATCGTCGCCTTGAGCGCGGCGTGCTCGGTCACCTCCGTCACCGCCTCGGGCGGCGGCTCGACGCGCTTCCGCGCCGGCTCGCCGCCACCGCCACCACCGCACGCGACGAGCGCGAGCGCGACCGAAAGCATGAGCCTCATCGGCGCAGCCTCCGCTCGCGCTCGCGGAAGAAGCGGAGCAGCGGATCGACGACCGAGCCCTGCGCGTCGATGCGCAGCAGATCGACGCCGCTCGCGCGCAGCGACTCGGTGAGCCGCACGAGCCGGGTCTCGGCGTCCCGGGCCACGCGCTCGCGATACGCCGCCGACCGGGTGTCGACGAGGCGCGTGCGTCCGGTCTCCGCGTCCTCGAGCGTCACGAGCCCGGCGGGCACCAGCTCGAGCTCGCGCGGATCGGTGACGAGCGCCGCGACCACGTCATGCTTCCGGTTGGCATGGCGCAGCACCTCGAGGTAGCCGTCGTCGAGGAAGTCGCTGACGAGGAACACCACCGCGCGCCGCGGCAGCACCTTGCGGCACAGCTCGAGCGCGGCCGCGATGCTCGTCGAGCGCCGCGCGTCCTTCCGGCTCACCTCGTCGAGCTTCTTGAACCACGCCCACAGCCGCCGCGGGAGGTCGGCGGGGCTCCAGCCGGCGCGCGCCCGCGGCGGCTCGTGCCCGCGCGCGAACACCTCGCGGATGATGCGCAGCGCGTGCTTGTCGCCCTTGCGCGGCGGGATGTACGTGTCGGCGCCGCCGTGGAAGAGGAGGAGGCCGACCTTGTCGCCGTTGTCGACGGCGGACAGCGCGAGCAGCGCGCACAGCTCGACGGCCGCCTCGAGCTTGCTGCGCCGGCCCGAGCCAAAGTCCTGCGACTGACTGATGTCGCAGAGGAGCATCACGGTGAGCTCGCGCTCCTCGACGTAACGCTTCACGAACGGCTCGCCGGTGCGCGCCGTGACGTTCCAGTCGATCGTGCGCACGTCGTCGCCGGGCACGTACGGGCGCACCTCGTCGAACTCCATGCCGCGGCCCTTGAACACGGACAGGTACGCGCCCGCCATCACGTTCGCGACCTGGCGGCCGGTGACGAACTGGATGCGCTTGACCTCGCGGGCGAGCTCGGCGGGCAACACGTCCGTGACTCCGGTGGGCTCAGGGAACGGGGACGTTCTCGAGGACCTGCGCGATGATGTGATCGGCGGTCTTGCCCTGCGCCTCCGCCTCGTAGCTCGCCAGCACGCGGTGGCGGAGGACGTCGACGGCGATGCTCTTCACGTCGTGCGGGCTCACGTAGCTGCGCCCGCCGAGGACCGCGGCGGCCTTGGCGACCTTGACCAGCGCGATCGAGCCGCGCACCGACGCGCCGTTGTCGATGAGCGGCGCGAGGTTGCCGACCCCGGCGCCCTTCGGATCGCGCGTCGCGGCCACCAGGTCGACCGCGTAGCGCTTGACCTTGTCGTCGACGAAGACCTGGCGCACGACGTCGCGCGCCGCGAGGATCTCGTCGCACGTCATCACCTTCTCGGCCGTCGGCTCGGCCCCGGTGCCCGCCATGCGGTCGAGGATCTTCACCTCGTCCTCGCGGCTCGGGTACCCGACCTTCACCTTCAGCATGAAGCGATCGAGCTGGGCTTCCGGCAGCGGGTACGTGCCCTCCTGCTCGATCGGGTTCTGCGTGGCGAGCACGAGGAACGGCTCGGCGAGCTTGAAGGTGTGCTCGCCGAGCGTGACCTGCCGCTCCTGCATCGCCTCGAGGAGCGCCGACTGGACCTTCGCGGGCGCGCGGTTGATCTCGTCGGCGAGGATGAAGTTGCCGAAGATCGGCCCCTTCTTGACCGAGTAGGTGCCTTCCCGCGGGTTGAACACCTGCGTGCCGACGACGTCGCCGGGCAGCATGTCGGGAGTGAACTGGATGCGCGAGAAGGTGCCGTCGAGCGCCTCGGCGAGCGTGCGGACGACCAGCGTCTTGGCGAGGCCGGGGACACCCTCCAGGAGCACGTGGCCCCCGGCGAGCAGGCCCAGGAGCAGCCGGTGGAGCATGTCGTCCTGGCCGACGAGGACCTTGCCGACCTCGGCCTTGAGGGTGGTGAAGCGAGCCTGGTAGCGAGCGACGTCTTCGGACTGGCGATCGGACATACGGCCTCGAAAGGACGGTGGAAACAGCGGCTTGGTAAGCGGTCCCGGTGCCCGTGTCAACTGGACGCCGCGCCTCGCTATTCCCCGATGCGACAGGGTGCGACAGGTCCCCCACCGTTACCCGACTCAGGAGAAACCTTTCGGGCCGTGTCGTCACGAACGATGAGACGTCGCCTCTCCAGGGTGAAAGGGGATTCGAGCTCGATGAGCAACGTCAGCGGCCGGCCCGAACGCAACACCTCCCGTCTGCGCGTCTTTCGCGAGGAGGAGTTCCGCGACCCCGACGACTTCGCGGAGGAGCCAACCTCGCCCTCGCAGCGCATCCGCATCGCGGTCGACCCGCTCGAGCAGACCGACATCGGTCAGCCGGCGCGCGTGCGTGCCGCCAAGGTCACCGAGCCGCTGCCGCTGCCGCGTCCACCGCGCGATCAGTGACCGGCGCGGATCGCGCTCACGTGAGCCGCGATCGCGTGCGACCTGCGACGGCGTGCGACGTCGCGGGGGCCGCGGCGTGACACCGATGGCGAGCGCCCGCGGCGAGCAATGACGCGGCGTTGTCGCAGCGTGCGCGCTGGCACGTCGGTCGCAATGCGACTCGCCCGAGGAGAGTCGCCATGATGAAGAGCATCGCCATCGCCATCGCATTCGTTCCCGTCGCTGCGTGCGCCACGTCGTCGGCCACCCGCGGCCCCGACGTCGTATCCGAGGCGCCGTCGGGCATGGAGGTCGACATGAAGAGCGAGGACGCCGCCCCGGCGACGTTCCCCGCGCGCCTGACCCAGCCGACCACGCCGCGCGCCGCCGACCGCCTCGCGCATCGCGTGACCGCCGAGCTCGGCGGCGAGGCTCGCGCCGACCTGCGCCTGTGCGTCGGCGGCGACGGCACGGTGACGTCGGCGAAGATCGCGCACGGCACCGGCATCGCCGAGCTCGACGCCGCGTTCGTCGACGAGGCCAGGAGCTGGCGCTACGAGCCGCTCGCCGCCGCCGACAGGTCGGCGTGCCAGAAGGTCGAGATCTCGTACCGCGTCCGCTGAGCGTCACTTCGAACCCGGTTTCTTCTTCAGCCGTTCGCGTTGCTCGGGATCTTCCTCGAAGGTTCCGCTCCACTCGACGAGCGGAATCCATCCGGCGACCGCCCACACCAGGATCGTGGCCGCGCCGCGCCTGGCGAGATCGATGGTGCGGTCGTCATCCGCCGATCCGTCGGCCTCCGTGCTCGGCGGACCGACGCGTTCTTCGGATTCCTGCGCCCACGGGTTGCCGGTCGGCTGCTCGGTCGGATTGCGCGTCGGATCCGGGTCGCGGCTCGGTTCGTTCCAGTCCTCGCGCAGCACGCCGGGCGCCACGCGGCTGCTGATGCAACCGCTCGCCAGCAGCACGAGCACGAGCCTGCGCACGCACGTTGGACTCCACGACCGCGTCCCCGGATGCCCGTTCAGAGGGCGATCGTCGCCGTCCGCACCATCTCGCACTGCTCGAGCAGGATGAGCATCCGGGCGGTGCGGCGCTGGGCGGTCGGGTCGAGCGAGTCGGTGATGAGCTGACCGACGGTCTTCTCGCCGTCGATCTTGGTGAACAGCGTGGGCAGGCCGGCGATCTCGAAGCGCTCGAGCTCGATGGCCGGCCTGGCCCGGACGCGGACCACGGTCGACGCGGCGCGCTCGATCATCCAGTGTGCGATGGTATCGTCGCGCATCGCCATCGCGCCGGCGCCCAGGACCTCGAACGAGTTCAGGTCGAGCGGAAACGCCGTGCGCGTGTTCTCGGCGCCGTCGTACCAGGCGAAGGCGCCCTTGGTCCACGTGCACACGTCGATGAGCTTCTGGCGCACCTGATAGGTCAGGTGGCGGAAGACCTCGAGCGGCTTGAGGAGCCCGAGCCCGACCAGCGTGTCGCCGAGCTTGCCGCCGTAGTGCGGCATCATCGCGAGCGCCATCGCGAGCTCGCCGGGCGAGAGCGCGCCGCGGCTGACGAGGTAGTTGCCGAGGAGCTCGCCCGCCATGTTGGAGGTGACGTACTCGGCGACGCCGCCGCGCACGTAGATCTCCTTCTTGATGCCGCCGACCTGCACCGACAGGAGCCCGGTGGCGCGGCCGGTCGTCAGCCGGTAGAGCAGCGTGATCGGCGCGGTGGTCGCGAAGTCGCCGGCCATCGTCGGCTCGCGTCCGATGTCGTCGAGCTGCGGCGGCTCGACCTGGACGGCGGCGCGCGCGATCTCCTCGGTCGACGGGATCGGCACGGGCCGCGAGCGTCGCGCGCGATCCTCGACCTGCGAGTCGTCGAAGTCGATCAGCGCGTGATCGGCGTCCTCGGGCGCGATCGACGAGATCGCGTCCTCGATCGACGCGTACCTGACCGACGCGTCGAGCTCGACCGCCGCCGGCACCGGCGATTGCAGGTGCAGCACCGCGTGCTCGATGTCCTGCGCGAGCTCGCCGAAGTCGGTGTCGAGGAAGCCCGCGGCCGAGACCGTCGCCTGCGCCGCGACCGACACCTTGCCGCTCGTGTCCTCCGTGATCGGCGCCGGCGGCGCCGATCA